>JBBQCZ010000089.1:0-15862 GCA_038319215.1 Bacteroidales bacterium
AGTGTTTTTTTTCAATATTTCAAATGTAGCTCCGAATTTGCGACCCTCCCGACCTAAAGTCGGGATACGCTAACCGGACTGCGCTACACCCCGTAGTGTTTTTTTTTAAATATTTCAAATGTAGCTCCAAATTTGCGACCCTCCCGACCTAAAGTCGGGATACGCTAACAGGACTGAGCTACACCCCGTAGTGTTTTTTTTCAATATTTCAAATGTAGCTCCGAATTTGCGACCCTCCCGACCTAAAGTCGGGATACGCTAACCGGACTGCGCTACACCCCGTAGTGTTTTTTTATTTTATTTAAAATGTAGCTTTTAAGTAAGAACTGCATTTCGTTTTTTTAAAGAACATTTCCCCTAAACGGGACTGCAAAAGTAATATCTTTTTTTTATTACGAAAGCCTTTTTCTGTTTTTTTTTCAAAATATTTTATTTGTGTTAAAAAAATGGCATTCCATCAGTAAATTAAGTTAAATAAATTTTGTTCGAATGAGTTGGTTAAACATGTAAAATTAAAGGTATTTATGGTTAATAGACAAAATTCGGGATGACAAAAGGTTCAATAAGAGTAATTTTAATTCTATGAGCCTTTTTTATTACCCAAATAATAGCTCCTGCCAAATTCAAAAATGCTATATCAAAAAAAACAAAGCAATTCTCTTTTCTATTCCTTTAAAACTTATTTGACACTATTTTTTTAAGTTATTAAAAATAGTATATATTTGCGCCTCAATAATTATATGTTAAAATACAGACTAATATTACTCGTTTTGGGTGTTCTGCTATTGGTGGAAAGCGGCTTTATGGCAATGTCTGTGATCGTTTCTGTAATTTATTCTGAAAATGATTTTGCCTCTTTATTAATAAGTACAGGAATTACGTTTTTTTCAGGTCTAATGTTTTTCTTGCTTAATAATAAAATTGAAAAAAAGATTGAGAAAAGAGAAGCATATCTTATTGTTGCTTTAGGTTGGGTAGTATTGTCTGTGTTTGGAGCATTACCTTTCTACATGAGCAGATATATACCTTCATATACAGATGCTTTCTTTGAAACAATATCTGGATTTACAACAACTGGTGCTTCAATACTAAATAATATTGAACAGCTTCCACATGGTTTATTATTTTGGCGAAGTACCACACAGTGGATAGGAGGGATGGGAATTATTGTTCTATCTATTGCTATTATACCATTAATTAAAATAGGTGGAATGCAATTGTTTAATGCAGAGGTTCCTGGAATTTCGACCGATAAACTCCATCCTCGTATTAAAGAAACTGCAAAAAAACTGTGGATGCTTTATGTTGGTTTTACTTTGGCTGAAACAGTTTTGCTCTATATTGGCGGCATGAGTATTTTCGATGCTATAAACCACTCTTTTACTACAATGGCTACAGGTGGTTATTCAACAAAGCAAGCAAGCGTCGCAGCTTGGGATTCTCCTTTTATTCACTACGTGATAATTGTGTTTATGATAATTGCAGGTACAAACTTTAGCCTTTCATATTTTGCAATTACTGGTCAATTTAAGAAAGTTTTTAAAAATACAGAATTAAAATTTTATCTCTTAATAATAATTTCGGCAAGTTTAATTCTTGCAGCTGGATTGTTATTTTATATGGGTTTACCTCTGGAGCAGTCTTTTAGAGATGCACTGTTTCAGGTAGTTTCTATTATAACAACAACTGGATATGCAACAGCTGATTATCTTAAATGGACTCCTAGTGGTCTCTGGGTAATTATTCTGTTATTGATGTTTATTGGTGGGTCTTCTGGCTCTACTGGTGGTGGGCTTAAAGTAGTTAGAATTCATATTCTGTTGAGAAATAGCTACATGGAATTTAAAAGATTAATTCACCCACATGCCGTATTGCCGGTTCGATATAATAAATCTGCATTGCCTCAACAGCTGATTAATAATGTATTGGCTTTTGCAATTCTATATATTATGATAATTGCTGCTGGCTCTGTTTTGCTTGCCTTTACCGGATTAGATTTTGAATCTTCGCTAGGCGCGGTTGCCACAAGTCTAGGTAATATTGGACCAGGTATCGGAAGTGTTGGCCCAGCATCAAACTTTGCACATCTTTCAGTATTTGCCAAATGGCTTCTAAGCTTTTTTATGCTACTCGGACGTCTCGAACTATTTACGGTTTTAATAATCTTTACCGCTGCATTCTGGAGAAAATAGAGTTTAACTAAAACTCAGGTTGAAAATTTCCCATTCTCACAATTTCTGGTTGATCTCCAGTACAGTCAATAACAGTTGACGCTACAATTCCTCCGTATCCACCATCAATAACTATATCGACAAGATTTTCGTATTCTTCAAAAATTAATTCTGGATCGGTATTATACTCAATAATTTTGTCGTGAGCTTTTAAAGATGTTGTTAAAATTGGGTTTCCCAAAGCATTAACAATTTCTCTGATAATATTATTGTCGGGAATTCTGATTCCAATTGATTTACGATTTGCTTTTAAAATCTTTGGAACATTGTTGTTGGCTTCAAGAATAAATGTGAAAGGGCCTGGTAGGTTTCTCTTCATCATTTTAAAAACATTATTGTCGAGTGGCTTTGTAAAATCTGCCAAATGACTAAGGTCGTAGCAAATAAAGGAAAAGTTCGCCTTCTCGGGTTTTATACCTTTAAGTTGAGCTACTCTTTCAACTGCTTTTGGCTTAGTAATGTCGCAACCTATACCATATACAGTATCGGTAGGGTAAATAATTACCCCACCGTCTTTTAATATGTCAACTATTTGTCGTATGTGTCTTTCCGATGGATTGTCGGGGTGCATACGGATTAGTATTCCCATTTTATTTATTTAGTTTGTTGTAATCGTCAAGAAATTGTTTTAGTCCAATATCTGTTAACGGATGTTTTAATAATCCTAAAATTGCACTTAATGGACAAGTTGCTACATCGGCACCCATTTCCATACATTTAATAATATGCATTGTGTGACGAATTGAAGCCGCTAAAACTTGTGTGTCGAATTCATAATAATTGTACATCTCAACAATTTGACCAATGAGTTCTACTCCATCAACACTATTGTCATCCAATCTGCCAATAAATGGAGATACATAAGTTGCACCTGCTTTAGCCGCTAATAAAGCTTGACCAACACTGAAAACCAATGTGCAATTTGTTCTTATTCCCTTTGATGAGAAATACTTAATGGCTTTAATCCCATCTTTGATAATTGGAACTTTCACTACAATTTGTGGATGTAAAGCTGCAAGTTCTTCACCTTCTTTTATCATTCCTTCATATTCAGTGCTAATAACCTCAGCACTTACATCTCCATCAACAATTTCGCATATCTGCAAATAGTGATTTAAAATATTCTCTTTTCCGGCAATACCTTCCTTTGCCATTAAAGATGGATTTGTTGTTACACCATCTAGTACTCCTAATGCTTGTGCTTCGCGAATTTGATCAAGATTTGCTGTATCAATAAAAAATTTCATAGACTTGGTTTTTTATAATTTTTGCAAAATTACTCTAATATTCTGAAAAACAGGATTAATTAAACTTCAGTAATAAACAAATTACTACAATTTTTTAACAATATAGGATTGTTTACTGCGTTATTAAAAACAGAAATGACATAAGTCCCATTCGTCAAAGGGATTCCAACTTCGGACATCGCAACTCTCTAGCATAGGTCTTTTGTCAATGTAAATATGATTTAACAAAAAACTGTTAATAAATTAAAGATTTTGTGAATTTACTTAAATGATTTGTGTCTAATTTCGTGCATTATCAATTTAATAATTATAAATATGTTATTCTTACAAGCAGATACAGTTCAGAACGCTGTTCAGGAAACCGCAGTTAAAAGTTTGTCATTCTTCGAAATGGCTGTAAAGGGTGGTTGGATTATGATAGTCTTAGCTCTACTTTCGGTGATTGCAGTTTATATTTTTATTGACAGATTTATAGCAATTAAAAAAGCAACACGTGAGCAAAAGTCTTTTATGGATAATATTAAAAACTTTATCTTCGAAGGCAAAGTAGATCAAGCTTTGGATAATTGCCGAATGAACGATGGTCCTCTTGCACGTATGATTGAAAAAGGTGTATTAAGAATTGGTCGCCCGTTGGGAGATGTAAACGCTGCGGTAGAAAATGTTGGTAAACAAGAAGTAGCTAAGCTTGAAAAAGGATTGCCGGTACTAGCTTCTGTAGCTGGTGGAGCTCCAATGATTGGTTTTCTAGGTACGGTAATGGGTATGGTAAAAGCTTTTTACGATATGGCAAATGCTGGGTCGAACCTCGACGTTGGAATGCTTTCTGGAGGTATTTATCTCGCACTTGTTACTACAGTAGGTGGTCTTATTGTTGGTATCATTGCATATTTCGGTTATAATATTCTCGTTGCTAGAGTTAACAATTTAGTTGCTCAACTAGAAGCTAAAACTACAGAGTTTATGGATATTCTTAATGAACCTGCAAAATAATTTTTAATTATGGCTATTAAAACACGAAATAAAGTAAGCGCAGAATTCAGCATGTCGTCAATGACCGACATTGTTTTCTTGTTGCTGATATTCTTTATGGTTACATCAACACTTATTGCTCCAAATGCACTTAAGTTAATGTTGCCTTCAAGTAATAGTCAGACACAAGCGAACCCGATTGCAGCTGTATCAATTAAAGATAACCTCGATGGAACATATACTTTTGCGGTAGGAACAACTATTTGTTCTACTGAAGATATGGAGGTTTTGATAAAAAAAGCAGTTGCCGGACAGGAAGAGCCTTATGTTGCTTTGCATGTCGATAAATCTGTTCCAATGGAAGAGGTTGTTAAGGTTATGAATATTGCAAAAAATAACGAGTATAAACTTATATTGGCTACTAAGCCTGAATAAAATATGAATCTAAAAAAGCATAATATTATTGGAATTATTGCAGCCTTCCTTTATTCGGTGGGTGCAATAGCCCTTCTTTTGCTTTTAGGTTTTACAACACCTCTTCCTCTACCCGAGGAGGAGAGTATTTTGATTGACTTTGGAGGCGGTGGGAACATCGACGCTGGTGCATCCTCAACATCTGCCACATCAAACGAACAAAATGCCTCGACTCAAAACTCTTCTAATTCAGGTGTTAACACCCAGAGCTTCGAAGACGCTGCCTCCATGCAATCAAGTACAAATCCAAATGCAAACACTAACACAAACACAAATTCTAGCGGAACTACACAAACCAATCCAAATGCTGACAGATTAAATAATCTGTTTGGTGGTGGCATTTTTGGTAATGGTACTGGAACTGGAAATTCTGGCGATGGTAGCGGTAGCGGTAATCCGGGAACCGGAAATAATGGCGACGGTAGCGGCTCTGGACCTGGTGGCCTTGGTGGTGGTATTGGTAATAGAGGAATTGTCAAAAAAGTTGATCCTATTGGGAAAGACAATATGGTTGGAAAGGTTGTTCTTAAAATTACTGTTAACGAACAAGGCAAAGTAACAGATGTTACTCTTGTTTCTACAACTTGTAATGAATGCGTTCAGCCTGCTATTACTGCCGTAAAACAATGGATATATCAATCTAAACCTGGAACTGGATATCAAACTGGTCAGGTTGTTATCGAATTTCAGCAGAATTAAGTTAATAAAGTACTTTAAGTACTTTAAGTGCCTAGAGTGCCTAGAGTGCCGAAAAACAAAATTGCTTTGCATATTTTTTTGAGTGAAATAGAAAACAAGAAATTGCAATCATTATATCATTTTAGTAGCAATTTCTGTTTTCTCGGGATGCCTAGAGTGCCTATTCGCCGCGGCGAATAGATTGCTGTAGTGTAAAAGATTCATTTGCTGATCTGCCAATTGGCGAACAAAGCAGTCGAACCGTGTCTAGATTTGAGATTTTAACTTCAATTTATTCTGAACCCCGAACTTTTTTATGGAATTCAATACCTAAATGTATCATAGCTCCGTTTTTATATAATTAGAGTTAAATTTTAAAAAACTATTAGCTATGAGTCAAATTAAAAAACACATTCATGGAATTACTGGAGCCTTGATTTTCCTTGGTTTTGGTATTGCAATTCTCTTTTTAGCCGGTTTTACCACAGTATTGCCGTTGCCAGAAGAGGAAACCGTTTTAATCGATTTTAGTACAAAGTCAAAATCTGGAGAGTTAAGTTCTGATGATAAATCAAAATCTGAAACTTCTCAAAATGAGAGAATGCTGGTGCAGAACTTTGAAAATTCTGAGTTTATTCATGTGGATGGACAGAATAATAATCCAAGTGAAACTAATACCGACAAAATTAATAATTTATTTAGTAATCCGTTTAATCATGGAAATGGAGATAATCTAGGTGATGATAACAATCCCGATAATGGTAACGGTGATAATAATGGTCCCGATAATATTGTTGGGAAACTCAATGTAAATAGATCTGTAACTAAGGTAAGTCCTGTTGCTAAAGACAATTCTTTTGGTAAAGTTGTTTTAGAAATTACTGTAAATGAATTAGGTAATGTGATTGATGTAAAATTGGTGAGTTCAACTTGCGACGAATGTGTTCAATCAGCTAAAGATGCCGTCAAAAAATGGAAATATCAAGCTGTTTCGGGTAGTGGATTGCAGACTGGATTAGTGACTGTAGAGTTTGTGCAAAATTGATTTATAGTTTTTTGGTTGTTGAAGGCAAAGGCTAAGGCTAAGGAAGATTTGCTGCGCCGCGGCGGATTTAAGTTTAGCTTTTTACTTTTTACAATTTTTATCCCGAACCTTTGGTTCGAGGATCCTCGAGCCAAAGGCTCGGGACCACTTTTACTACTCACTACTTACTACTTTTACTACCTACCACTTACCACTTACAATTTTTACCCCTTACTTCTTCATTAGCCCTAAAAGAGCTTCAACGGCAGCTTCTGCGCCTTGGCTAACTTTGTAAATGCTATCGGCAATCATATAACATGGATTTGTAACAATCAAGTTTTTTTCATCAATTGCAACTTCATTATAATCTTTATTTACATGTTTCGCTCCAGTTTTATTGAGTACTTCGGCAGCTTCTTTATCGTTTCCTATAGTTAGTGTGCCTCCAATTACTTTAGCTAAAATTACTGGGGCAATGCATAGCGCAGCGATAGGCTTTTTGGAAAAGTGAAATTCTTTTACAATTCTAGCAACATCTTCGTCAACAGTATAAGTTTCGGCATTAATAGCATAACTAGATAAGTTTTTTGCTGCTCCAAATCCGCCTGGAAAAATTACTCCTGAATAATCTTCAGCTTTAAGCTCAGTTAGAGCTTTAATGTTGCCACGTGAAATTCTTGCAGATTCTACGAGCACATTTCTTTTCTCCTCAGTAACTTCTCCTGTAAGATGATTTATTACATGATATTGTTCCTTGTCTGGTGCAAAACATTGATATTCAACTTCGTTTTTAGACAATGCCCATAGTGTCAAAGTAGCTTCGTGAATTTCACTTCCATCGTAGACTCCACAACCTGATAAAATAACCGCAACTTTTTTCATAAATATAAATTTGTACAAATATAATTTTTTTGTATCTTTAAAAATTAAATTTTGCATTAATTTCTGTCAATCAATCTCATAATATGAATGTTATTAAAACCGAACTAACGAAACTGTGGAAAATTCTTTATCCGGAGTTAAATTTAAAACATTTAGATGTCTTTTTAGCTGAAATTAAAGACTTTAAAGAAACCATGGAACCTGTTTCTCAAACTAAAGCAATTTGGTACAAGGAGGCTGTTGTATATTCTTTATATGTGGATTTGTTTAATAAAGATTTCGATGGATTAACTAAAAAAATACCCTATTTGCAAGATTTGGGTGTGAATTGTTTGTGGCTTTTGCCTGTGTTAGATTCTCCAATGAAAGACGCCGGTTTTGACATCTCTGATTATAGAAAGGTTCGCGATGATTTATTAGGCGAAGATGGCGACAAGTCTTTTGACGACTTTTTAGTAACTGCTCATAAAGCGGGTATAAAAGTGATTTTTGATATTGCTATAAATCATACTTCTGATCAACATACTTGGTTTAAACGTTCTGCTTTACTTGAAAAAAATAAATATTCTGATTATTACATTTGGAGCGAAAATGATAGAGGATATTCAGATTGTAGGCTTTTATTTAAGGGGATGTGTGACAGTAATTGGGAAAAATATGACGAAAACAGGTATTTCTTCCATCGATTTTTTGAATTTCAGCCAGATTTGAACTATCGTAATCCTAATGTGCTGCTTGATATGTGCCGAAATTTTCTTTTTTGGATAGAAAAAGGAGTTGATGGTTTTAGAGCTGATGCTATTCCTTATCTTTGGAAAGAGGAGGGAACTAATTGCGAAAACTTAGATAACACTCATGTAATCATTAAGTTTTTTAGGCTTGTTATTGATTATATCAACCCATCGGTAATTCTATTGGCAGAAGCTTGCCAGCCTCCTGTTGAAGTAGTAAAATATATGGGTGATGCTGACGAATGTCACGCTGGCTATCATTTTCCGCTAATGCCACAAATGTTTAAAGCTATTGCTTCAAAATCTGGCGAACCTATTAAAAAAGTATTACATACCGATACAACTCCAGAAATCCCAGAAACTTGTCAGTGGTTTACATTTTTAAGATGTCACGATGAATTGAGCCTTGAACTTGTTTATGTTAATGAAGAAGATCGAAAATATATTCACGAAAGCTATTGTCATAACCCAGAATGGGATTTCAGATTGGGAGAGGGTATTTCTGCTCGATTACGAGAGCTGTTTAATTCGGATAAAAGAAAAATGACGCTTGCTTTTTCATTGATGCTTAGTCTTCCTGGTACTCCAGTAATTTATTATGGCGATGAATTCGGCAAATCAAATGATGAGGAATATTACAAATATCAAATCAATATCACTGGACATAATGATACTAGAAATTATGTAAGAGGAAAAATAGATTGGAAAACTCTAGAAAGGCAAATGTTAAATGCGGAAAGTTTTGAATCTCAGATTTTTATCGAGTTAAAAACGATGATTGCAACTCGAAAAGAGAATCAAATCTTAAGTTCTGGTATAATTGAATTTATTGATTCACCTGAAGGAATATTGTCGTATTACAGAATTTTGGGTAATGATAAATTATTAGTTATTCACAACTTTGAAGATTCTAAAAAATCTGTAACTGAGATTATCCCTAAGAGTACAGAAATTATTTATGGCGAATTGTTGAAAATTGAAAATAATTTTTACATTGAACCACTAAAAACTACTTGGATTAAAATTTATTAGCTCGGCAACTAAAAATAAACTTTTGCGTCATGTTTAAAACTAAATATTTATGATAAAGCGCTTGACCATACTCATAGGGCTATTTTTTGTTGTTTTACAACTAGTCTCTCAAACAAATTTAAGTAGCGATTTTACTAACCCTACCCCAATTCTAATTAGGCATGATTGCGAATATCAGACGTATTCTTTTGATCAAACTTCGGGTACAGACTTGGATGTTCCACGATGCAATCGATTGTATCCTGGTGCAAGTTCGTATTTTGTTTTCACAGTTCCATCAAATTCGGAAGCTACTGTTAGAATTAATGTCACCGATGAGGCATTGTATGGATTGGCATTTTATGCTTTTCAATACGGGCAATATCAAGAGCTTAAATGTGATGTTTTTAAAGGCTCCGAAGGCGCTTTGCAATTAAGGAGTGAAGAAGGCTACGCTGGCACTGAAATTCTTGTGCGAATGTGGAAACTTGGTGAGGCTCAAACTGGAATTATAGATTTATGTATTTCAGGTGAGGAAATCCTTGAATATCCTAAAGTTCTTTCTATTAATACAACCACTTATTCTCCACAAGAACTTGTTCAAGATGTCCTAATTACAGGTTGTTTAACCGCCACAAATATTGTTTACACTGGTTCGCCAAACTCTATAGGTTATTTTTCTAACGGAATACCAGGTTTAAGCTTTGCCGAAGGTGTTATTTTATCTACTGGTAATGTTACTGATGCTGCTGGCCCTAATTTATCCGGTAGTACTGGTGACGGAATGCTTACAAGTGGTGATGCAGATCTCGAAGCAATTGTGACCGATGAAACAAATGATGCCTCAGTTTTAGAGTTCGATTTTGTGCCCGCTTCCAACCTGCTTGAATTTGAATATGTTTTTGCAAGTGATGAATATCCAGAGTACGCAAATACAATGTGGAACGATGTTTTTGCCTTTTTTCTCTCAGGGGGACCAGAAGGATATGTAAATCAAAATGTTGCACTTATTCCATCAACAACTATTCCTGTATCTATTAATAATGTTAATGCTGTTGATTATCCACAATATTATGTAAACAATTTTGCAAGTCCAAATATCGAATACGATGGTATGACGGTTACATTAACTGCTACAAAACCAGTTACTGCTTGTGCAACTTATCATATAAAGTTGGCAGTTGCCGATGTTTCTGACGACATATACGATTCCGCGGTGTTTTTAAAAGCAAACAGTTTTGCTTCTGGCGAAAGTTATACGGTTGCCAGTTTTAATTCATGGGCAACTTCACTTAGCATTATGCGCGGTTGTTCCAATTGTATTGTCTTTACACGTACTGCCTCTACACCAATAGGACAGCCAGTTCCAATTGTTTTAAATTTGACAGGTACAGCAACAGCAGGTGTGGATTATTCAACTATTCCAACAAATCTTGAAATCCCAGCAGGACAGAATGAACTTACATATTGTTTTGATGCTTATGATACAGGAACTATTCAGGGAGACGAAACTATTATATTAAACTTTGAAAATGGTTGTCCTTGTAATGCGGGAACTACTCAGCATATTATCACTGTTGTAGATGCTTTCGATATCACTCAAACTTTATCCAATGATGGCCCAATATGTGCTGGCGACCCAGCAACATTGACATTAAACATAGTAACTCCTGACCCAACGGAAGTAATTGTTGAGTGGAGTACTGGTGCAATTGATGTCAATACAATTACAGTAAATCCAACAGTTACAACAGTTTATTCTGTTGATGTAATATTTCCATGCGATACTGTAACCTTAACTACTACAGTAACTGTAATTCAACCACCAGTTGTTAATTTGGGACCCGACTTCGATGTTGCTGCATTGTCAACTACTCTAAGCGCTGGCATGGCTACTGGAAATACTGGAGTTTGGTCTGTAGTTACAAGCCCTGGCACTTCAAGTGTTTTGCCTGCAACAAACACAAATGCTACTGCAACAGTTAATACTTTTGGTGTATATACATTTATGTGGACAGAAACCAGCCTTGCACCGAATTGCGTTTCGTCTGACGAAGTAAATGTGAATTTTTATCATATACCTACTGCTACTTTTACTGTTAGTCCAATCCTTTGTTTAGGAGATAATACTACAATTATTTTTACGGGAGATATTGTGCCAAGTTTAGCAACTTTTACCTGGAATTTTGGTTCAGGAACGGTAATAAGTGGTTCTGGTCAAGGTCCATATGTCGTTAATTTTCCAACTTCAGGAAATCATTTGGTTTCTGTAACTATAAATGAGGATGTTGCGGTTGTTACAAATAGCATGAATGTAGTGGTTCCTCCTGTTTTGAACGGAACTATTACCGTTGTTGACGATCCTTGTTTTGAATCGTGCGGGGGGCGTGCTACAATTGCCATGACTGGAGGAGTTGCGCCATATTCTTATAATTGGGGCTCATCAACAAATACAATGTTGAATTTGTGTGCTGGTGATTATGGAATCACTGTAAATGACGCAAATAATTGCGAATATATTCAAACATTTACTGTAAATCAACCAATATTGCTCGAGTACGATACAAGCTATTATCATGTACCTTGTTTTGGCACTCCAACTGGTGGCGCAAGTATTTGGGGTATGGGAGGAACTTCGCCATACACCTATTTATGGAGCGATGGGTTTACTGGTGGCACTCATAATAATATTTCTGCAGGTACTTATATTTCAACTGTTTCTGATGCAAATGGCTGTAGTTATATGGAGCAATTTGTTATTACTCAGCCTAACTTATTGAGGGTTTTAACTTCGGGCGATTTCGCTATTTGTGAAAACCAATCGATAAATATTGTTGCTCAGGAAATGGGAGGCACAGGCCCTTATATCTTCTATTGGGATAATGGTGATGGAACAGGATTTCATGCTGGACCGCAAACTTTTAATATTGTTCCTCATTCAGATGTTAATTACACCGTTTATATTGAAGATGCAAACAACTGTGTTAGTAATTATGGATTTAGCGATGTAATTGTTAGTCCAGAATACCATTTAACTCTTGCAACTCAAGATAACACTTGTTTCGAAACTTGCAATGGTTCTGCATTGTTAGGAATTACTGGTGGAATACAACCGTTCATATTTACTTGGGCAAACAACGGACCTTATTTGGGTAATTTGTGTGCAGGTTTGTACACTGTTACATTAACAGATCAAATAGGTTGTACTACAGATACAATGTTTGTAATTTCACAACCACAGGCTTTACACCTTAATTTGGAAACAGAGAATGCTAATTGCTCTTATTCTGCCGATGGAACTATTACTGCAATAGTTTCGGGCGGAACACCACCGTATAATTATATATGGTCAGAAAATACTTTGGTTAATCAATTGGTTGCAGGACAAGGAACATATCATCTTACTGTTAGCGATAGTCATAATTGTAGAGTATATGGCTCTTCAAGTATTGCAACTCCGCAAGCTTTGAATGTTATTACCTTGTACAATCCAACAATTTGTATTGGTGGAACTGCCACTGTTATTGGTCAGGCTTCTGGTGGAACTCAGCCGTATTCATTCCATTGGATAGGAACCGACGGTGTGGAAAGTCAACAACATCAGTTTACAACCAGTCCAAATATTACTACAAATTATAATGTTACTGTTACTGATAATAATGGTTGTTCCCTTGGAGGAAGCCGCGTAACGGTTTATGTAAATCCACCTCTTGAAATAGAGCATATTATCAACAGCGTCGATCATGTTTGTATAGGTAAAGGAACTAGTATAGAGTTGGACATTAGCGGCGGTAATGGTGGGCCATATATTATTACTAATCAGAATGGACTAATTACGGGTTCTCCATTTATTTATTATCCAACACAAACTACAAACTTAATTTTTACTGTTGAGGATTTGTGTGAAACTCCTATGGTCTCAGATTCTTTAATGATTTATGTTCAGCCTTTGCCAACTGTAGATTTTTCTGTTGACGCAACTCAAGGCTGTCCAGGACAAAGAATTGGTTTTGTGTCAAATGATACTGTAACAAATTATAACTATGTGTGGGATTTTGGTGACGATGTTTTTGCATTTGTAAAAAATCCTACTCATCAATATAGTGAAGAAGGTTTCTATGATGTGCATCTTCTTGTCAGAGACCAATATGGTTGTAAAGATAGCTTAGAAAAAATTGAATTAGTGGAAATTTATCCAAAACCTTATGCAAACTTTTCCGCTGTACCAGAAATTGCTGGGATTTTAAATCCACATATTAGTTTTGAAAATTATTCTGAAGAATCACTATTTTATTTCTGGTATTATGGTGATGGAGACTCAACAATTAACTTCAGAGATCCTTCTCATTATTATAAAAATATGGGAGAGTATGATGTTATGCTAGTGAGTGAAAATGAGTATGGTTGTAATGATACTGCAACAAGAACAATATTGATTAGAGACGAATATACTTTATATGCACCTGATGCATTTTCACCAAATGGCGATGGCGTAAATGACTGTTTCCGTGTTTGTGGTAATGGTATAAACCAATATTCATTTACTATGAAGATATACAATCGCTGGGGTGAGTTGGTTTATTCAACTGATGTATTCAATGCCGATTTATCTTGCGATTCTTGTGGAGAAGGAGCTTGGGATGGTACAATGGGTCATAGAATGCAGGGAGACAAGTTTTATCCTAATGGAATATATTACTGGATGGTTACATTTACCGATTCCGACTCTATTGGGCATGAGCATAGCGGAAATATTCAGCTTATACGATAATTATTAAACAAATATAATAGATTAATTAAGCCATCTTCGGATGGCTTTTTTTTATGATCGTGGGTGAAATTGAATTATTGCCTCACGTAAATATTCTCTGTCGATGTGCGTGTAGATTTCAGTTGTTGTTATTGATTCGTGTCCTAACATTTCCTGAACTGCCCTTAAGTCTGCACCTCCCTCAATAAGATGTGTGGCAAAAGAATGTCTAAATGTGTGAGGCGAAATTATTTTTTCAATGCCTGCGTTTGCACATGCATCTTTTACAATATTAAAAATCATTACCCTGCTTAATTTACTCCCTCGTCTGTTAAGAAATAAAAAGTCGGTATTGCCTTTTTTTGGAATAATATGATTTCTAAATGATTTCATATAGTTGTCGATCTCTCTCTTAGCAGCATTTCCAAGTGGAACTAATCTTTGTTTATCTCCCTTCCCAATTATTCTTAAATAGTCTTCTGAGTAGAAAATATTGGATATTTTTAATGTGGCCAACTCAGATACTCTTAATCCACAGCCATATAAGACTTCGATAATTGCTCTATTTCTATGTCCCAAAGATGTGCTAACATCAATATTGGTAAGAATGTTTTCTATTTCTTCGATACTCAATACAACTGGCAGTTTGCGACCAGTTCTTGGTGTTTCAAGTAGTTTTGACGGGTCTATTGTAATTAAATCTTCAAGTAGTAGATATTTGAAAAAAGACTTTAATCCCGAAATAATTCTTGATTGCGACTTCTCATTTAATCCTGTTTCTGCCAAAAACTCAATAAATTCGCGTAACTGGTCGGCATTTACTTCATCTGGTAAAGTGCTTAAGTCTTTCATCGCAAGAAAAGACGATAGTTTCTGAATGTCACTTAAATACGCACTTATAGTATTCTCCGACATGTTTCGCTCAAGTTTAAGATAAAAATGAAAATCATTTAAAATATTTTGCCAATTATTCATTTAGATATAAAGATTTTTTATAATTTTGACACGATTATATACAATTATCGAAATGCGAATATTAGTAATTAACGGTCCAAATTTAAACAATATTGGAATAAGAGAGCCTGAAATTTATGGAAATTTAAGTTTTAGTGCTTTTTTTGATGAATTGAAGGCCAAATTAGACGGTTTTGAACTCGATTATTTCCACTCTCATTCAGAGATCAAAATTGCTGAAAAATTACACGATTCTACTGAGGCTTTTGATGGCATTGTTTTAAATGCTGGTGCTTTTAGTCACACTTCTGTTTTATTGAGAGATACCGTAGCTGCTATTTCTGTACCTGTAGTTTTAGTTCATATTTCAAATGTATATTCAAGAGAAAAGTTTAGACACGAAAATATTATAGCTCCTGTTTGCAAAGGAATTATTACAGGTTTTGGCCTAGACTCGTATCGATTGGCAATTTTAAGTTTTAATAAATAATAGAAAGTGGAGTGTGATGGAAAAGACTAGAACATTGTTTAGATTGAGAAAGCTGAAAAACGGCGTATTATTAAATCTTTTTACACTAAGCTTGGGGGTAATATTATTTTCTGGAATAATGATATTTGAGAAAGGGATTACTTCGTTAATGCGTTCTAAGGCTACCGGCTTGCTAATGGTAGAATATCAAGACAGTATTAGTAATGCTCTTGTAACATGTGATAAAGCAATTGAGTTGTTAAATATCGCTGCTTTTATTGCAATAGTGTTTTCGCTGGGGGAGTATTCAAAAACCTGTGTCATTTTATTAACCACGGGTTTTTTGCAGTTCAAAGCTTGAAAGCCGTAGGCTGAAAAGCTTTGAGCTGCAAAGTTACTTATTTTATACATATTTTTCATATCGTATCCCAAATTTTTC
>JBBQCZ010000090.1:0-15855 GCA_038319215.1 Bacteroidales bacterium
GGTAATAGATTTACAACTACATCGACAGTGTTTTCGGCAGTACAACCTTGATCATCAGTTAAAGTTACAGAATATGTTGTATTTGATGCTGGATTCACTGTGTGATTTTGTCCGGCACCAAGTCCGTTATCCCATGTATAAGAATATGGAGCCGTTCCATTGCTACCGTTTGCAGTTAAATCAACAGGTTCGTTTGCGCATTGCGGATTTGGATTTGCTGTTGCAGAAACCTGAGGGTTTTCAAAAACAGTAATTATAAGTTCATTAGAAATTGTTGGATCACAACCTGTTCCTGAACATGAATAAAGGCAGCGGTATCTTTGATTTAAAAAAGGAGCATCAGCAGGAATTGTATAAGTGTCTGAATCTGCACCGACATTAACCCAAGTTAATCCATCCCAGTACTGCCATTGGTATGAGCAAGTTCCCGAACCACCAGAAGTATTTGATGTTAAATTAAGTGGATCATTTTCGCATGTTTCAGTGTCAGCGGTAGAAATTGTAATTTGTGGGTCGTCAACTACATCAATGGTAGTTATTGGCGCATCGTCAATTGCACAACCAGATCCACCAGGAGTATAAACTGGTTGATAATCCCATGAACCAATTCCAGGATTATCGGGAGATGTTACAACAATCCAAGTCCCAGCACCAGTAGGACTAACATACCAAATAATTGTTCCTCCAAGTCCGCCTGTAACTGTGGCATTAAACGTTACATCACCGCCAAGGCAAAGCTCTGGAGGGGTAACGGAAATAATATCCCAAACTGGAGGTTCGGCAACATTTATAACTTCTACATTTGATGTTGCCATGTTGCAACCTTCAGCAGTACAATCGTAAGTTGCACGAAACTGTCTGTTTACAAATGAGCTTGATGTATTGACACTGTATGTTGTACTATTTGTACCAACATTATTCCATGTAAAGCCATCATCAGAATATTGCCATTGAATCGTACAAGTTCCGAATCCACCTGTTATTGTAGCAGTAATAGTTATTGGTTGACCTTCGCATACATCATTTGCAGATGCGTTAATCGAAATATTTGGGTCTGGGTGAACAGTAATAATTACAGGAGCAGTCCATTCGCGACACTCTTCACTACCAGATTGAATCATTAAAGAGTAATAAGTAGTAACTGCCAATGTTGGAGGAGAAAATGTGTTTGATGTTGCTCCGCCCAAAGGGGTATATCCAACAGGAGGATTTAAACAACCACCTCCAACACATCTCCACCATTGATACGTATATGTTCCTATTCCACCACTTGGAGCAGTTGTCATTGTAAGAGCATTCGGTAATCCATTTATGCAAACATCTTGATCCACGCCAATTGCTCCGCCATCGAAAGCTACATAACTTGGATGATCTATTAACAATTGAACTCCAGAAGCCGCTCTTTCTACAGAACCGCCAATTGCAGCTCCAGGAAGTCCACCAAGCACATCTGTTGTAGGATTTATTTGATTTTCGAGGCAAGGATTTCTAAATATTTTTATTCTTCCACCTACGCCACCAGATCCTCCTTTTGCATTTCGAAAACAAGAACCATGAGTCGTATTAGGGAACCCGGCCTGACCGCCTTGACCTCCAGCGACTTGTAGTGTTCCAAGAATTGAGGCTAAATCGGCTGAGGAAATTAAAATTCCACCGCCGCTACCACCACCAGCACCACCACCAGCGCCACCAGCACCATAGTAGTTTCCAATAGAGGGACAAGACCCACAGTTGTCAGTATTTTCAAGATTTCCATCAGCAAAGCAATCCCAGCTATTATCTAAAGATCCATATCCGCCATTACCACCTTGATTTCCAACGTATCCGTTACAAAATATTGCGCCTGTTGCTGCCATTGTAAAGGTATTAGATGCGATAAGTTCGACACTTCCGCCGCCAGTTCCGCCATTACCACCATTAATACCGGGAGTATATCCGCCGCCGCCGCCGCCACCACCTGCTCCACCAGATCCATTAAGAACCTGCAACGAAGTATTGTCGCCGTAAGCAAAAGAACCAAAGAAAGGACCACTTCCACCAAAACCACCAATAGCATCTGTTCCATTTACGTCAGATGCCTGAGCGCCAGAGCCACTTGTGCCTCCGTTTGCATAATGAGCAGCACCACTACCAGAACCTGCGCCTCCACTTCCAGCAATATAACCATTTGTACAAGCTACACAATTCAATTCTGTGCAACCTCCTAAAAGTCCAGCCATCCCGGCAAAACCTGGACCTAAACCTGTGCCGTCTGATCCTGGTTGTCCAGGACCACCAGAGCCACATAAACCAGCAGACCCTGCCGAAGCTGCGCCACCAGTACCACCTGTTCCACCAACTGAACCTTTATAATTTCCATCAATGGTGCCATTTATTGTAATATTTACTGCCTCTACATGAAAAGAACTACTAGACATTGTTGCCGTTACTCCAGCATTTATTACAAAATTATTTATGTTTATATGATCCCCATCAACAAAAGCATCTGCACTGATAACCCAATCTGCACCACCATGGTCGATTGTTGCTTTGGTTGAACTTGGAGGTTTGCAAGTAGTTCTCCATTTCAATGTTAAATCTGTTGGGTTTGCCGAACAATTTATTTCGGAAAGAAGAATTGTAACAGTTTGATTTGCTGGAGAAATGTATGTAATATTTGCACAAGTACCAGAATTTGAAAATACAAAAGTTTGACTATTGCATGAAGAGCCCGTGAATAATGAAAGCATAGGAGTTGAAAATCCACCAACACCACAAATCTGCCACTCGTAAGTATATCCTTGAGTTAGAGAAAAAACTGCATAATTCTGTCCATTAATTGTGTTTGTTACAATATTCCACGAACCCACAGATGCTTCAATAGCAGTGCCAGATACAACTTCGACTGGATTCTGAGAATTATTGGTAAAACATTGAGCTTGCGAATAGTTATAACTTAATATAAATACTGCAATACTTAATGCTATTACATTGTATATCTTCATGTTTATAATAATATGCCTTAGCCAACAAAAATACTAAATTTGTTTGAGTTTACTGCAACTCAATGGCTAAATGTTTAGTTATTTGACGAAAAAACACAAAGAAAGTTGTGAAAAAAAATAAAATTATACAAATTGCTTTAATTCTAAAAATCTAGAAAGTGATTATAACTTTGTTAATTTTATGGAGATTGTAATTATAAAATAGTTTATAGTACGAGATAGGCACATACATCAGCCTAGAAAGAGATGTTCACTATTTTATTTGTTACAATAATTTTTAATAACTGGTATTAAAACATAGGACTGGAGTTGTTGTTGTCTTTTTTATTTTTATATAGAAAAACTCCAATACAAATTTCGTGTGCCCCACTGCTTACATTTCTGATTCGCGACAAAACCATGTCGAATGAATAAGTGAAAATAAATCTGTCATATTTATATCCTGCTGTAAGAACAAGTGCATCTCCTTTACTAAAATTAAGCGAAGTTAAGAATGCGTTTTTATATGTGTAATTTGCAATTAAATCAAACTTAAATGGGCTGCCTTTTGCAAAATATAAATTGAGAGTAGGGGTTAAGTTATGAGTATCATTACTGTCACTAATTTTGTATCCACCAGTAATGTAAAAATGTCTTTGGTTACGAATTAGTCCGGGGATTTGGTTTGAGTTGTCGTAGAAAGTGTATTTTGTTTTAAAAAGTTGTAAAATTGAGAACCCAGCGAAGTACTTTTCTGAAGAAATCATAATTCCAGCATTAGCGTCAGGTTTCCAAGTTTTATCGTCAATGTTTTGATTTATAATTTGATCGTTAGCTTCATATATAGTCATTTCACTTCCAAGAAGTTTAAATTGTGTTAAAGTCCATGCAAGTCCGAAGCTTAGATTGAAGTTTTCGGTTTTAAGTATATATGCATAATTAATACTGAAATCAAGTTTCTGGGTAACACCGTAATTGTCACTCATAATAGAAGCCCCAGCACTCATATCATCTCTAAAACCGTATTTGCCTGAAATAGTAGAAATTCTAGGAGATCCACTAAAACCTGTCCATTGTGCCCTATGGTCAATCATTATGTCAGGCATTTCTTTTAATGAAATAGATGCAGGATTTAGTGTTTGAAGATTAAAAGAATGGTTTCTAAAATAAGGTAACTGCTGTGTAAATCCCGTAAGTCCAGATAAGCACAATATTGCTAAAATATATATAATTTTGAAGTTTTTCATATTATCGTATTATTGTAACATGGCCTTTTATTTCGTCTTTTCCGGTTCCTAAATCAATAATATAGTAGTAAGTTCCTTCGGGTAAATCTTTGCTTTGGAATGTTCCTTTCCAGTCGTTTTGATAATTTTCTACTGAATATACGAGGTTTCCTACTCGATTATAAATCCATATCTCGCTACGTTCGAATTGCTCAATGTTTTCAATATACCACACATCGTTCGAGCCATCATTATTTGGCGTAAAAGTATTGTAAATTATTAAACAGAATTCTGCTTCTGGCAATTCAATATTGTAAATAAAACTACAATTGTTATTATCTGTAATTGTCAGGTAGTAATTGCCTTCTCGTACTTCACTAATTTTATTTAAAATAGAATTATCATCCCATAAGTATGAGTAAATTGGCGTTCCTCCTGAAGGAATAGCTTCAATTGCCCCATCATAAACAGCTGAACAACTTGGTTGGGTAAGAACAAAGTTTGGTTGAATTGAGTCTGGGTGTGTAATTGAAATTTCAATTGTATCGGTACAATTATATTTGTCTGATGCGTACACAAGGTAATTTCCAGCAGGAAGATTTGTTGCAGTTTCACCATTATAGCCAGTTGACCATACATATGTTTTTGGTTCAAACCCATCATCAAGAGAAGCCGTTGCAATAGCCAAACTATCTCCATAACAGAGGTTTTGTGAAATCATGATGTAATCTCCATAAATTTTGCCGGTTTTTTGAACAACAAGTTCTACACTATCAATACATGTATGAGCATCGCTAACTGTTACATAATTTGGTCCAAATCCAAGATTTATGGCAGTTTGAGTGGTTTCGCCACTAGGCCATAAGAATTGATAAGGCGCTGTTCCTCCAACTGGGCTGACTGTTCCACTTCCTGCTGCAATCCCACAATTTACTGGAGACGTACTTCCATTTAAAACAAGCAAAGGTGGTTGTGTAAATTTAATACTGTCGAAGTAAACACAATTATTATTATCAACAACAGTAATATTGTAGAAGATATTTGCAGGCATTCCGTTTCCTGTGAAATTTACTTGAGACACGCCATTTTCCCATGAAACATTATAAGGATAAGTTCCACCAGTAGGACTAACGGTAGCGCTAGCATCACTAAAGCCAAAGCAACTTACATTTTGTACTTGCGAGAAATTTGAATTCAAGTAGAATAGAGGCTCTGTAATTGTGTATGTCTGAATATTTTGACAACCATTATCATCCATTACAGTAATAGTATAGTTGCCGATAGGAAGGTTTCCTATGGAGTCAGTAAAATATCCGTTACTCCATGTGATATCATAATTTGGCACGCCACCTATTGGAGTAACAATAATATATCCATTATGGCCTCCTTTACAATTTACAGGGTGAATAAAATCGTTAAGAATTAATTCGTTTGGCTGAGAAATTAGCGCACTAGCTGTATCTGCACAACCATTGGCATCAACAACAGAAACAAAGTATAATCCCGGATGCATACTGGTTAAAATTTGAGAATTATTTCCCAAATCGTGGAACCAATAATAGTGATATGGTGGAGTTCCACCATTTGTTTGTGCATTAAGAATTCCATTATCCAAACCAAAGCAAGGAATGTTAGAAGAATTAATATTTGTAACCAAAGTATCAGGTTCTATAATTGTGAAACTCTGTGCCCACAAACAATTGTTTGCATCTGTTACTGAGATTGTGTAAACCCCAGCAGAAAGATTATGCAAATCTTGATATGTTTGACCACTTGACCATTCGACAGAATAAGGAGGAGTTGCACCAGATAGACTTATATTAATTGACCCATAATCGGTACCATGACAAGGTAAATTAGTTTGAATTGCAGAAATAGCCACAGCGGATGAAGGCTGGTCAATAAATATAGAATCAATAAATGCACATTGCATAAAATCGGAAACTGTTACGAAATACCAACCAGATGTTAAATTATTAGGATTTTGAGCTATACTTCCATTTGACCAATTGAAGAAGTATGGTGGTGTGCCACCGTTTATATCTGCTTGAATACTGCCAGTGAAAAATCCAAAACATGAAAGATCAGTAGCCGAGAGTTGGTGAAGAAGAGGTGGGTTTACTGCTACTGTAATTGAATCGTAACTTTCACAGTTGTTTGAATCTGTAATTGTAACTGTGTAAAATCCTGGAACTGCAAAAATACTGTCTGTATCTGTATATAGATTATTAGTTATATTTCCAGTAGACCATTCAAAATCATAAGGTTCGATACCATTTTGAGCTTCGGCATAAACATAATCATACGGATCGCCAAAGCAATAAGCTCCATTTGTATATAATAGAGAATTTACCTCTGATTTGTCATAAGGCTTAATGTAAGTTCCCGGAAAAATTTGATCTTCTGCAAAATGCATAAGTTCCCAAGTTTGGTCGAACCACGTAACAGGCACATAGCCAAGACTTACTGTCCATTCAAACAAAGGCCCTATATGCCACGGTCCAATATCTTTAGATTCATCTTCATTATCAGATTCATAATAACCAGCATATTGTATTTCGGGAGATTTTATTGGAACATCCGAGTTTATAGGTAATAAAAACTCTGGCATTGCAGCAGCTGCAATCTGAGATTTAAATGGAGTAACAATAGTAATATCTGCGCTTAAAGCTTCGATGACAAATGAAAACGCAATGCTGTCCCATGTGTGATTTCGAATTGTAGGTTGAATATTGTATCGCACTCCAACATACATGGAGTCCCATTCGTGACAAGGATATGTGATTGTTAGGTCATTTCCAACAGCAAATGTAATTGTGTCGCCAAAACTATTAAGAACTTCAGCATCACCATTAGTGGGATCGGTAACAATATAAGGCATTTCAACTGGAAAATCTAAAGTTGCCCAAATTGTTGGACAAAAATAAATATCCTGATTTAGAGTATTCGTAACAACAAAGTCCACACTTAAAAGAGAATATTCGATTTGAAAAATAATATCTCCAAGCGGTGTTGAAATAGGGTATTGAATTGTGTCGTTTAAAAAGTCTATTGCCGCTTGTATTTGCGGGCCCGTGGGCTCTGGAATAAATCCAGCCATAACATATAAAAAGCCAATAACATCTATATTCACATCCATATATGGATCTTCGCCTTGGGCTATCAGACAATTAGTGCCAGGCTCAATATGATCTGTGGTAATTACATTTGGCAAATCAACATGTGCTTCAAAATTAAACCCAACTAAATCAGTAAAATCAATGTCTATAGGTAATTCGTAATCGTGGCAGAATTGAAACTCACCACCCTCATAACAAGGGTAAATACAATATTCTGTTTCAGCATTTATATGGAAAAGAGTATCAATTGTGTGAGGAACATTTACACTTGTTGGGATAAGATGTATTGTGTCACAACTAAAAACACATACAAGGATGTCAGCGAACGGATCGAATTCATACTCTAGATCTAGAGTTATTACTCCTACAGGTGGAAAAGAAGTTTCTAGAGCCCAACCATCTGTTACTTCATAAGAAGTGTGAATAGTTGCAGGACCGCCATAATTAAAAGTGCCATCCTCAGGAAAATCTAGAGTTACTTCTATAGGATAATCTAAATCAAAACGCCCAGTATAGAACCCATGAGCTTCGAATGAAGAACGTAACATTGCGAAAATTCCTAAATCCATTCCTACGCCAAACTGTTGCCCGAGAAATTCTTCAATTTGAGAAAATCCCCATGATTCATCAATGGTAATGTCAAAAAAAGTGTGGTCAACATTTATTCCATAAGCATCATCTGGTCCCCACATATTTTGATCGTGTGAATAATAATACATTGGATGCACTAAATCATTTTGAGAATACGAATTTAGTGAAAAGCTGAACAGAATCGCTAATATAATTAATCGGGTTAGTGTTTTCATAGTCAATTATTGTACAGATTTAAAACAAGCTTCAATTGCTGGATAAATTAGTTTTTTCATACTTAATGGATAGTTTACATTGATCCAAATTGTATTTGTTTCGCCAGAAAAAAACATTGCACGTTCGTATTCCATGTCTTCGGAATTAAAGCGAACAAAATAAACGACTCCTGCTTGGTTTTTTTCTGTTTGAAGGTTTGTTTTTTCAATATACTCATAATTTTGAGTTTCGATATACTCTGGTGTCATTGATGCTTCAATTGTTGAGTAGGACACTCCTGGTACTTCAATAACCTGAATTGTTGTTGCAGATCCTGCATGTACAAATCCGTTTATAGAAGGGTCAGCCACAAAAAACTCTGGTGGAATTAATGATACGTTTGTGTTAGGTGCAACAACAAGTTTATTGGCATTGTAAATAAGTTTCTGATTTTGTTCTGCTACAAAAGAATCAAGATTGTTTTCTTGAGCAAATGAAAATACAGACATTACAACTAATGCAAGGGCAACTACATATTTAAACATAACAACAGCTTTTAAATCGAAGGTGTAAATTTAATAAAAATTATTATGCAAAACAAAAATCAGAAAAATAAAAAATTATACTGGTCGAATCAGTCGATTTTGCAGTCGAGGAAAACACTCATAGATTGAGAAAATAATTGTTTGTAAAATGCTTATCGGCAAAAAAATAAACGCCAAAATGTTTTCATCTCAGCGTTTATTCCTATTATAGTTTTATTTCTCTAATACTATTTTCATGACATTTACCCCCTCAGCATAGTATAATTTAATAAAATAAATACCTGCACAGAATTCCGAAATATCAATTTGTGTTTTAACCGAATTAGCAGCAATGTTTTTTGTCAACAAAAGTTGTCCGCATGCACTAACAACATCTATTGTGATGACAGAATTGCTATTTCCAGTCTCGATAATAAACAATCCATTATTTGGATTTGGATAAATCTTGTAGTTTGATTGCAATTCAGATATAATATTGACATCGGGACTGACAAATATATTAAAGCTACAATTATTTAAACATCCAGTACCAGGATTTTCATAATAATAATTAACCGTAAATGTACCAACACCATAATTCGCTGGATTGAATGTAAGCACAGTTAATCCGTTTATTTCGTACCAACCATTATCGGGTTCTCCGCCACTTAAAGCAAATTCGTTGCTATAAATATTTGTGTAAATATCTGCAGGGCAAGTTAGAATTGGTAATGCATTAACACTAATAATAAAATTACATGACTCAAACCCATAAATATAAGCTATTGAGTGCTCGCCTTGTCCAGCAATTGCAGGATTGAAAACTCCACCTGTAACACCAGCTCCAGAATAAGTTCCACCTACAGGATTTCCACCAGATAAAGCTGTTTCCTCATCGTTTATGCACATAGAAAAACCAGAAGGACAACTAATATTAACGGGTTCGTAAATAATTACATCAAAACTGCAAGAGTTTTCACAATTTCCTGTTCCGCCTTCAATTGTATAAACTACGGTATAAGTACCAGCACCATACGATGGTGGATTAATATAGGTTACCGGATTTCCACCAATGCTATACTGACCTCCTGCTGGATTTCCGCCAGTTAATGGAAATGCCGATGAGGTTTCAGATACTGTTATGTTTCCTGGGCAAGAAACATTGGGTAATTCGTTTACTGTTATGGCAAAATTGCAAAAACCTGTTGCATAAGTATATGTAATATTATGAATACCTTGTCCTGCAAGAATGGGATTAAATGCTCCCGCTGACACTCCATTTCCTGAATAAACGCCGCCTAAAGGAGTGGCTCCGCTAAGTGTAAATGCGGTTTCATTTTCACAAATTTCGATATTTGATGGACAGTTTACAACAAGTGGTTCTGCAACATTTATATTAAAAGTACATGTGTTTTCGCAATTTTCGGGACTGCTTGTGTATGTGTATGCAACAGAATAACTTCCCGCACCATAAGTTTGAGGATTAAAAACACTCAGCGCTGTTCCATTTATTGTATATACGCCACCTGCAGGACTGGCTCCAGAAAGAGTAAAACCAACTCCGTCTTCATAAATGTTGATGTCGGCAGGGCATGTAACTACTGGAAGTTCGTTTACTGTAATTATAAAATTGCAAGATTCTGTTGAGTAATTATAATTTATAGTATGCTGACCTACTCCGGCCGTACCAGGATTAAAAATCCCACCAGAAACACCAGCACCAGAGTATGTTCCACCTGGAGGCGTAGAACCTTCAAGTAAAAACTCATTTTGATCCATACACACCGAAAAGTTATCTGTACAATCAATTACAAGTGGTTCGAAAACGTAAATAATGAATGAGCATGAATTTGTACAATTGTCGGGACTATTTGTGTACTCGTAAACAACTGTAAAGTTTCCAACACCATATACCGCTGGATTAAATGATGTAACTGGATTCCCGTTAATTTTGTATGTTCCACCCGCAGGACTAGCACCGCTAAGACTAAAAGATGCCGCATCTACAGCAACATATAAATCGCCAGAACAACTAACAATTGGAAGCGGATTTACATCAATTACAAATTGACAGTTTTCGGTTAGCAACGTGTATGTGATTGTATGCAATCCCGTACCTGCGTTTTGAGGATTAAAAATTCCTGCAGCAACGCCAGTTCCAGAATATGCTCCGCCTATTGGAGTAGCGCCAGTTAAAGCGTAAGCAGAACCCGAAATGCATATTTGCGAATTTGTGGGGCAAATAGGAACAACTGGTACATTGAGTGCTCTAACTCCGTCCGAAGTCTTTACATTACTAAACAAGCTTGCTCCGTTTTGAGATTTAATGCTAATGTAATAAATAGTTCCTGGAACTAGACTAACTGAATTATTTTGGAAATTTGTTGTTAAGCCAGTGCTAGTCCAATTCACTAAATTAGTTCCCCCAATTGTTGTTCCAACGGCATAATAATATGCTGTAATTCCCGAATTTGCATCAGAAGAAGCAGTCCAATTGGCAGAAATTTGATTTAAAACATAAGTTGTGTCTATATCGGTTGCACTACCGTCGTTTACTGTTACAATTGATGAAGGATTTGTCCAATCTATCAGCAGGGTTTTGGTAGATATTGCCGAAATGTTTTTTGCTGAATCTGAAACCACAGAATTTATCTTAGCTGCAATCGCAGATGAAGAACTTTGATACCTGATTGCATCTGCAGCACTTCCTACACTAATGTCTGTGCTTGGATATCTTGAACGCAAAACTTTAAAATTATCTACCGACATAATTGAATTTCCACTGCGGAATGATATATAATTACCAGTTTGATAAGGTTCTGAATCAAGATATTCACCAACCAAAGCATCATCAAGATAAACAAATGTTTCGCCTGTAATTCTGTCGAACACAATCTTAACATTATACCATTGGTCTGCTGCAAGGTCAATGTCATAATATTTTTCGAGCGAGAAAATATTGTCTGTTACTTTATAGAATTCCAATTCCTGACTTGCGAGTCGGAACCAAACAAAATATCCATTTCCTCTATTTGTCAAAGTAGGATCGTCGCTAAAGTAATGAAATCCAGCACGTTTGTTTGCATTCGCACCTGAAATATTCATGTCGAACGAGTATAAGTAGCGATTTGATAAATCTTGTTGCAAGTACGACGATATATTTGTATTTGTCTCAACCTCGTTTGTTTGTGTAAGATGATTGCCGGATATTGACCATGTACCAATTTGCGATGTCCATTCTGTACCAATTTCGGAGTCAAAATCATTTGTAACAAATCCCAGATTTTGATTCGATGACCATTTTGTACCATTATAATCAGAAACATTGTAAAAACTTTTTTCGACACCACTCAAAATATCTGTATCGGTAATTGAAGCTGTAAAATCGTCTGTTTGCCAAGTTCCCGAAACTGCAATACTTGAAGTCGGAACATCAAAATCTGTAAAAATATTTTTTGAAATACTTGCTGACCAATTGCCAGTATTATCAACTAGAATGGTTCGTATTCTACCTGCTTCTTGCGTTGGGCTTGGGCTTTGGTAACGAATGTCAGCAACTGTGCTTTCTTCGGGCAATACATTTATAGTATTTGCTCGCGATTTATAAACTTTTATATCGTCGTATTCTGTTTGGCATCCTCCAGTTCTTGGTGAAATTGCTATTCCAGAAGTTAGAGGAGATGGATCTATTAATGTTGCCGCAAGATTATTGTCGATATATAAAGAAATAACTCCAGTTACAGTGTTGAAAATAACTTTAACATCGTACCAGATATTTGGATCAATAGTATAAGAGCCTTCTGCATATAAACCACCACCTGTAGTTGAATATGAATTGTTCATGTATTTATAAATTTCAGCAGTATTACCATCTGCTCTTAGGTACACCATGTATGATTCTAGGCGACCGGCTTGGGTTGGGTCCTTGCAGAAAAAGTGCATCCCCGAACGTTTACTTGTTCCACTACCAGAGATTTTTTGTTGCCAATGGTACAAATAAATATTTCCAGATTCCTGTGCTACAGAAGCATAAATATTTGTGTTTATACTTACCTCATCTGTCTGTAAAAGTCGCCCTGCGCTTATCGACCAAGTTCCCCAAAGTGCAGTCCAATCAGAATGAATTGCTGTTGTGAAATTATCGTTAAAATATCCTTCGTTTCCGTTTGCTCTCCATTCAATTCCATTATAATCCATAATTTGATAAAAACTATGTTTTACTCCAGTTCCTCCAGCATTATCTGCATCAGAAAAGCTAGTTTCAAACTCCGAATTATACCAATTTCTATTTGTAGTAATTGATGTTGTTGGTGCTTCTGTGTCGGAAGGTGTAGTACAATCGACAATTATCTGATTTGTGCTTGTTTTGATACTTGGAATTAGTGCGTATAATGCAGTGCCGGGGCAAGTTGTTCCACCAGGGTTAATATCTTTATGTCCGCATATTCTTGGTAAAGTTACAGTATTTCCTAACTGATTAACTACACTTGCAGAGCTTAGTGGATTGAAACTTTTATAATCGTACCACCAAGCGAGAAACTCGGAGCATTTTTGCAATTGCGGTGTTGTTGGAGCAGTGTTTACAGCATCGGAATTACCCAAAAAATTTAATCCAATAGAATATGGATTTGCAAGACCAGCATGAGCTGCGTTTACATCTGTATTTGGCAAACTTGGATTGTAACGACCTTGAAAAAAATTACCATATTTATCAAACAAGTAGTTATAACCAATATCGCTCCAGCCGTTACTATTTACATGGTAGTTCCAATAGCTACGAACAACAGCATATCCATCTGTATATGAGTCGGGACTGGCGCCATGATGCACAACCGTGTGAGTAGGAGTGCGGTATGTTACGGTATATGTTGGATTTAAACAAGCTGTATATGATCCGCACCACTCGGAACGTGGAACAATTGCTGGGAATTCTGGACATGACTTAGCACCTAAGCTTTCTGTTACAATTACTGGCTTGGAATTAATAGTTTTACTAATATCTTGAATTATAAGATACAAGTCTTGGATTGCCTCTCCTTCTGGAGCATGAACATAAAATTCTATTGAATCGTGAAGATATTCATCCATTCCAAACAATAGTCCCGATTGATAAAAAGCTCTGCGTGTTTCGGTCGGATCGGTTTCCCCTTCGTCAGTTTTCCAGTTCGACCAGCCTTTTCCTGGTTTATGTACTTTATAAACAACGTGAAATGCTCCTGCCTGATAATTTGTAGTTGACGACAGCCAACCAATAGCAAAAGAAGTAAATTCATGTGGTGTTTTTATCTTAAATCCATAGCCACCATTAATATCTAGAATAATAGGTTCGTCAATTTTATAACCAATTATACTAGTTTCTGAATCATAATGTGATGAAATTTCAACAAAATTCATTTGCCCGAAGACAGTAATAGTAAGCATTGCAAATGCTAAAGTAAAAAATTTTCTCATGTTTTTGTAATTGATTGTTCTACGCTGCAAGATAAGAAAAATGTAAATATAAAGATTGGTTGATTAAAAAAATACTTTTAGATCGACAAAGGAGGACTTGATTTTAAATAATAGTTGCGTTAGCAATAACTTCTTACTTCGATGCTCTATTGCTCTATTGCTCGATTACTCGCAAAGTTTATTCAGATTTATCGGCGCTCGTGAGGGCTTCGCCTGGGGTGAACTAAATCGCCATTTTACAAATTAAAACATCCCGCTATTAGTTGTTAAAAAATGATTTTCGTTTAGATAGGAGAGAATCTCCAAGGTTTTTTTTCTTCCAGATTTCAATATCTTTTACGGTGCAATTGTCGATAGCCTGTGTTGTTGAAAGGACATCAAGCTTTGCTGTTAAAGCCGGAATTATTAGTACTAGATCCGTTATTCCACTCATTTGATTCTTGCTTAATTCACATTTGTATTTCCCGAAAATAGTTTCAATAACATCAGAACAGCATAGTTTATTCTCATTTCTTTTTGTTAGAAAATTTCCGTTTTCGGTTAGTTGGAGCAATATCATTTTTTTGAATTGACCTAGCTTCCCTTTATTACAACCTTTTAACGATGTCTTGCATCTTAAGATTGTTTTTTTACTCAATCCATTATTTTTTAGAATAATGGAGATTTCCTGTGTTGCGGACATTATCTTTTCTAACACATTTACATATTCTTCCATGTCTTTAACCCATTGCAAGTTTTGTTTGTCAGCCTGACAGGTTTCTGGATTATGGTATGCTTTAAGAGCCTGTACAGCCCAATTACTTAATATATCGATGTTCAAAAATCTAGATTTTGATCTTTGGTTGGGAGGAATTAAATGTGCTTGCTTGCTGTTGTAAAGTTTGAGACGCATTTGTGCTGATAGACGAGCAAACTCTTTAAACTGTTTATCTTCTTTATACATCCTACTAAGGGTTATTGCAATTGCGTGAGTAATATCGTAAATCCAGATAATATTAGTAATTTCCAACGATTTTCTTATTGAATTTCCAGCATCAGCAACAGCATATAAAATTGTACCTATTTCTTGTTTAATGATGTTAAGTTCATTGGCAATATCCGCTGCCTGCCATTTTTCTCTGGATTTCACAAGCAATGGTTCCATGTCTTGAATTCTAAGAGGTCTTGTAAAATCAATATCTATCTCTCTAATGCCAAGAATGACAAGGACTTTTTCCTGACCAATCCCAATGCTTTCATCCAAGATAATTACCCAATCATTTGCTTTAGTCTTAACACATGTGAGCCGTGTATATCCAAGTTTTTTTACCCATAACATAGTAGTGGAAAAAGATGGTGAAGAAGCCGATAATTTTAAGTGCAAATTAATTACAACAAGAATCTTACTCAGGCTTCTATAGCTGCACGAGGTCAACAGCTTCGCTGATAGCACTAATTGTATTACTATGCTATTGTAATGGGATTTCTTGGGTTTAGTATCTGCTAAACTTGTACTATCCTCTGTATGTTTTTTTTTACGATTTCTAACTTCATCTGAGATTCAGTAAAAACTTCTTTTTGTTTCATGTATTTTGCTTTCCATGAATCTCTACTAATTGTCAATTCTTTGATTCTTTTTTTTAGTGCCTTATTTTCTAATCTGCGATCTTTGGCACGCATTTCCCAATCATTTTCATTCATATTATTTCGTTCCTTATAATTAGATACAAATATAATTATTATTTGATAATACAACAATAAAATGAACGAATTATTTTAAATTTATTTGTGATTTAGTTCACCCCAG
>JBBQCZ010000091.1:0-15675 GCA_038319215.1 Bacteroidales bacterium
TATAAAGGTTTTAATAATTATTGGAATCATTGTTATTATTGCGCTTTTACTCAATACATTTATAATAAAAATTAGTGATATCCCCGATTTTTTAATCAAGAATTTTCCAACTCCGGTAGTCTTAACTTTTTTTATTTTTTCTGAAAGTTTTATGGGAATGATTCCACCTGATATTTTTATTCTGTGGGTAAGCGAAATGCCTAATTTTTATTTAATGGTAGGCTTACTTGGGGTTCTTTCTTATATTGGTGGATTTAATGCGTACTTTATAGGTTATCTTATTAGAAAAATTCCGAAAATAAAGCTAAAGGTTGAAAAAGTTTATGCAAATCATATTGATAAAATAAAAAGATGGGGCGGAGTTTTTATTGTAATTGCTGCTTTATTTCCTTTACCTTATGCTATAGTTTGTACATTGGCAGGTGTTATGAAATATCCTGTAGCTCGATTAACATATTTAGGATTTTTCAGAATTGCTCGCTTTTATCTTTATGCAATGCTAATTATTCAAGCAGTTTAGAAAAGTGAGATAATTGCAAATGTTGAAAAAATAATTGAAGCAACTCCATTTAATGTCCCAAATGCCAGATTTATTCTTGAAATATCATCTTTCTTAATTATTAAGTGTTGGTAAATTAGCAATCCAATAAAAATTGCAGAGCCTAACCAAAGAAAGATATTTGATTCAAGTAAAATATTTAATATTATGATAAGCATGGCACAAATTAAGTGAATTATCGATGATATTATTAAAGCCTTTACTCTGCCAAACTTTGCTGGGATTGAAAACAAATTAGCATTTCGGTCAAATTCTTCATCCTGCAATGAGTAAAGAATGTCGAATCCTGCTGTCCAAAATAAAACCAAGGCAGATAAAACAATTATACTAATGTTTAATTCTTCGGTTACGGCTATATATGCTCCAGCAGGTGCAATAGCCAAACCTAATCCTAATATTAGATGCGAAAGAAAAGTGAATCTTTTGGTATAGCTATATGAAAGAATTACAATCAATGCAATAGGAGACAAGAGAAAAACTGTTTGATTTATAAAAAATGTTGCCCACATAAATAAGATAGAATTCACGATTGTAAAAATCAATGCACTAGTGGCTGAAATTTTCTTGGCTGGTATCTCCCGATTTGCAGTACGTGGGTTTCTCTTGTCGATAAAACGGTCGGTGTACCGATTAAAAGCCATTGCGGCATTTCTTGCAAATACCATACAGAGAATAACAAATATTAGAAGACTCCAACTAAACTCCGACTTGTTCTGAACTATTGCAATAAAAAAACCTAATAAGGCAAATGGTAATGCAAAAACAGTATGACTGAATTTTACTAATGACATATATTTTGAAATCTTTTCCTTCACAATTTTAATTTTTACAAAGTTGCAAAATTATGATGAAAAGAAAAAATGGTTTCTATATTTATAGTATATGTGTTGTCAAATGTATTTTCCTTGCCATAAAATGCAATTTTTTTGTATTTTTGTAAAACAAAGTTTTGATATGAAAGTGTTTTTTTATCTAATCAGTTTTTCTCTATTATTTGCAAGCATAACAGCATGCTCTGTTGGTAGATATTTGGACTCACCTGCATATATTATGCTAGGTGATGGGGCTGAAGTTATCCTTAGTGGAGAATCTCAAAAGTATTTAAATTGGGAGCAAGAAAATGCTTATCTATTGAAATTTAATAGCGAATTGGTAGATGATCTTGAAAAATATAATATTATTACATCAGTTAAACCACAAAATCCTGACAGGTTTTTTAGTGTAAATATTAATAAACTTACATTAAATGAAAGCTTTACTGTGGAATCTATTATTACAGATAGTCTGTTAAATGGTAGTGAAACATATTATGTAACCAGTTGCTCGGTTAATGCAAACTTTGATGTTTATTCGGGTTACTCCAGCGAATCGCGCCATGTTAAGAGTGCAGATGTAAATTCAAATAAAGACGAAAAACTAAATAATAATAGAACATTTTTTCAGATACTATTTGGAACAAATAAGGATAATTCACAATATCATTATAATGAATTGAATGAAAACGTTTTTGAGGAATTGTGCTTAAAATCTGCTGCAAAATCTGCTGCAAAAATATCGAGAATTATATCAAAGGAACTTAAATAATTTATGAAATATACAATCGTAATTAAAACTCTTTTTGGAATGGAAAACATTCTTAAAGAGGAATTAGAAGGCTTGGGCATTGAGAATATTACCATTTTAAATAGAGCTGTAGAGTTTGAAGGCGATTTATCTGATGTTTATCGTTGTAATTTGGAATTGAGAACAGCTTTAAGTGTTCTAGTTAAAATAAAAACTGGTAGAGTCGAAAATCAAGATCAACTTTATAATCTAGTTAGCAAAATTAACTGGGATGAGTATTTTGAGAACACCAATACCATTGCGGTTAGTTCGGTTACAAATTCAAAACAATTATCACATACTTTATTTCTAGGACAAAAAACAAAAGATGCGATAGTTGATTATTTTAGAGAAAAAACGGGCGATAGACCTAGTGTAGATGTTAAAAATCCTGATATTAAAATAAATGTGCATTTGATCGATGATATTTGCAATATTTATTTGGACAGTTCTGGAAGACCACTTTACATTCGTGGATTTAATAAAGAAATAGGAGAGGCTCCTATAAATGAAGTTTTGGCTGCAGGTATTATTATTATGTCTGGATGGAATAAAAAGGATTTATTTTATGATCCGATGTGTGGAAGTGGTACTTTTCTTTCAGAAGCATATATGATTGCAACGAATACCCCAGCAACATTATATAGAGACGATTTTTCATTTACAAATTGGAAGAATTACAATATTGAACTATGGGACAATATAACAGCAACTGCAAAATCTAAAATTGTACCTACCGAATGTCAGATTTTGGGGACTGATATTGACTTTAAGGCAGTAGAATTATGTAGAAAAAACCTTGCAAAGATTGATGTAAACTATACTGTAAAGGTTAAAGCTGCTGATTTTTTTGAATCTGAACCTCCTGTGGTTGAAGGTGGCCTTATAGTAACAAATCCTCCTTATGGAATTCGCCTAAAAGAAGATGATTTAAACGATTTTTATAAACAAATTGGTAATAAATTGAAGTTTGGTTACCCCGGTTATACAGCTTGGGTAATTTCTTCAGAATTAGCTGCACTTAAATTAATAGGCATGAAACCTGACAAAAGAGTGATTTTATTCAATGGGCCACTGGAGTGTAGGCTAAATAAATTTACAATTTTTAAAGGGAGTAAGAAAGACCAGTTTTAAAGATAGTCTGTGCATTTTTCGAGTCTAATTCCTCTAGAGCCTTTTATTAAGAAGAATTTTCCTGTTTCAGGGCGTTTCACAATATGTGAGGCAAGTTCATCTACAGTCTGAAAAAAGTTAAATTCGTAATTATTCCTTAACTTCCAAAAATTACTCCCAACAAGATATACTTTCTTAAAGTTCTTTTCTTCAACGAAACTTAGAATTTTATTATGCTCATCTTCAGAGTCATTACCAAGCTCTAGCATATCACCAAGTATCAAGCATTTACTGTTGTCGTTTATGTTATCGAAATTATTTATTGCAGCAATCATGCTTGTTGGATTTGCATTATAAAAGTCGAGTATGAGAGAATTCCTAGATGTTTTTACAAGTTGTGATCTATTATTTCTTGGGAAATAACAAGAAATTGCTGCATCAATAGCTGTTCCTGGCACATTAAAATATGTTCCAATCGCAATTGCTGCGAGTATATTCTCGAAATTGTAAGCCCCTATTAGGTTTGATTTTGCATAACCAGCTTCGCTATCTGTTTGCCACTTAACTGCTGCATGCAAGGCAACTTCAGAATATGTTCCTCTGCAAAATGATTTTTCGCTAGTTCCGTATCCTATTGTCGAATATTTTCCGAGTAATTCATTCAATATCTCGTTATCAATATTGCTAAATATTACTCCGTTTTTTTGTTTTAGATAGTCATAAAGCTCTCCTTTAGTTTGTTTTACCCCTTCGAGCGACCCAAAGCCTTCAAGGTGAGCTTTGCCAATATTTGTAATTATACCGTAATCTGGTTCTGCTATCTCGCACAGTGTCTTTATTTCGCCAATATGATTAGCTCCCATTTCTACCACCCCAATATCTACAGTGTGGTTCATAGATAATAGTGTTAATGGAACTCCAATATGATTGTTTTTATTTCCACCAGTGCATGAAACTCTTATTTTTTGAGCCAAAACCGATGAAACCAATTCTTTTGTTGTGGTTTTACCATTTGTACCCGTAATTGCAATAATCGGAATTTTCAACTTTCGTCGATGAAGATTAGCAAGGTTTTGTAATTCCTTTAATGTGTCAGCAGCATAAAAAATCTTTTCGTCGTCTGCTAGTTGTTTATTTGAAGTAACCGCTGCTCTGCATCCGTTTTCAATTGCAGATTCTACAAACTTATTTCCATCAAAGTTATCTCCTTTGAGAGCGAAAAATATAGAATCAGGTTGAATAATTCTACTGTCAGTGCTTACGCTGCGACAGGATGCGAAAATTTGATATATTTTTTCTGTTGTTGTCATAAAAAAGCAAAACCCCATGTTGTTGGGGTTTTGTTTATTTTAAATTTTTAAATACTATTCGGGAAGCATTGGAGAACCAACTCTATCCATTGCACATCTAAAACCAAGGTCTGCACGAGCAAGTTTTTCGTCAAGGAAACGTCTTGTGCCAGGAACCATCCAATAAGCTCTGTCTTTCCAAGAACCACCTTTGAATACTCTTGATCTATCAGTTACTAAAGTTGACATTTTTGAAGAAGCTGGCCCATCACCTTTATTAATTTTTGGGTTTGTTGGATTGTATTGTCCAAATCCCCATTCGCCATATTCGCCCCAATTTCCTTCTTTGTACATTTCTTTAGTTTTTCTTTTAAAGAATTGGTCAGGGAAAATTATACTTCCATCAGCTAATTGTAATTGTCCATCAGGTAAAACAATAGACCCGTCAGGCATCATGATTGTTCCGTCAGCAGTCTTTTCATGACCTGTAGGTAATATATATGTCATGTTTTGTAAATCAACTTTAATTCCATTAGGGAGTAAAATTTCATTTCCACCAGATAATAAAGTTGCACCAGGATAAATTTCTCCAACATTTTCAGCTGTTAATTCAGCAGAAACAGGATCGTTAACTTTCGTTGCATTTGATTGAGTTTCAAATTTATCGTTTTTTGTCCAATAATCTTCTGCAGGGCCAACTGGTATTAGAGATTCTAAATCGCCATCAAGGAAGTTTTTATTGTCAGCAGTTGTGTAGTTTTCTCTGCTAAAACACGATTCATCACGAACCGGTTTTTTTAGGATTTTACCTGAATAATCGAAGTAGTTCTCAGCTTCAGGAGTTAATTCAACATCACCTGTTCTAGGGTCAATAATTAATTGATAGTCTGTATATTCATTACCTCTAAAAGGTCTGAATTCTTCCATATCTTCGAAAGTAAGATCTCTGTAAACATCCATTACCCATTCGTTAACATTACCTGCCATACAATATAGTCCGTATTCGTTAGGCCAGTAAGATCTTACAGGAGCAGAAATGTCCGCTTTATCATTAAGAGCTCCAGCAACCCCCATGTTGTCACCACGACCACGCATAGAGTTCGCCATCATTAAACCTCTTTCTTCACCACGGTCGTCGTTTCTAATATAATGACCATTCCATGGATATAATCTTCTTTCGTAAATTCTTTCTTTATATTGATTTCCAATATGTGCTAATGCTGCAAATTCCCATTCTGCTTCGGTAGGTAGTCGGTAGCGTGGTAGGAATATACCATCTTCCATTCTAACCCAACGTCTATCTTCACCAGTATTTACATTTCCACCTTTACGACCAGCTTTAAGAACAGCAGGATCTACATAAAGATTTTGTGTTTTTCCGTCAGGACCTTTTCCTGTTTCATCAATAGAAAGATCAAGGTTTTCTGCGTAAATAAGGTATGCATCAAGGTTAAATTGTTTTGCTTGGTCTTGTGGAGCAACATATTTGTCAATGATACCTTCTCTAAGTAATATAAGTTCATTTACACGGTCTGTACGCCATTCGCAATATTTTGTTGCCTGAACCCAAGAAACACCAACAACAGGATATTCCTCATAAGCTGGATGTCTTAAGTAAAGCTCTACCATTGGTTCGTTATACGCTAGTCTTTGTCTCCAAACCAAAGTGTCTGGCAAAGCCTGACGATATAAGAATCTGTAGTCAGAAGCATAAACATATGACAACCAATACAAATATTCTAAATAGTCAACATTTCTAATTTCAGTTTCGTCCATATAAAATGATGAAACTGTTACTCTTCTTGGGATATTATTCCAATCGTACATCACATCCTGCTCAACGCGTCCCATCGCAAATGATCCACCTTCAATAAAAACAAGTCCTGGACCGGTTTCTTGTTCATACCCTGGGTGATTTTGAAAACCGCCGAAATTAGGATCTCCATAGTTCCAGCCGGTAGTATTGGATACTTCTTTTTTACAGGAACTTACAAGGATAACTCCAGCAAGCACTATCAACATAAACAAAGTATTCTTTTTCATATTATTTTAAATTTAATGCAATACAATATTAATAACTTAATTGACCAAAATTTATTGTAGTTATCGCTTTATCTTTTTGAAAATATCTCGATTTTTTTCTTGTTTTTAAATTAAAGTCAATGAAACTCACCTATTATTTAGAATGATGGACAACTTATAATACTATTTTTAGATTTCTTTTCTGGACAAGTGAAAGTAAATGCCACAGAAACCTCATGAGCGCCATAAGTTGAATTCTTTAGTTTTGAAACTGTCATGTCGTAGCTGTAAGCAAAACGTAGATTGTCTTGTTTAAAACCTACTAGCATAATGAAAGAATCGTACTGAAAATTAAAGTTCTGACGTAACCAAAAACCAGCAACAATTTGTTTACGTGCAATATATACACCCCAGTTAAATTGTTGAAACTGTCCTTGTTGGTGAAATAATAGTTGTGGAGCAATTTTTAATTCTCCTCTTCTATATTTACTACTATTAATAGGTACCTCTGTTCCAAAGTGAACTGTAAGTTTTCTTGGTAAGACAGCATCACTACCTCTTAAGAAAGATTCGGAAGGTTGCGTAAGATGATGTATCGCTAATCCGAAGAATGTTCTTTCACTAAATGCAACTAATCCAGTTGAGAAGTCAACATAATTACGCTGACTATTAATAATGTCTGGATTTTCTAATGATGCGTAAATTGGGCCATAAAGAGGATGAATCATATTTGGGAAAATAAAATCCCAATTTATGGTCTTCATAATATAACTTACTTGAAATCCAGCTGCAACGTAAAATCTTCGTGTTACTGGTAATGTGTATGCATACATACCACTTATCATAGTTGTAGTGATAGTCCCGCCTCCCTGAACATCGTTCATGAGATGTAATCCAACACCACCTTGCAATGCATTTAAGTACTGATCATACGATGCACTATATGTAACATACGTTGGACCTAATGCTGGCCACTGATTTCTGTAGTTTAAACTCAGCTTGGGACATTTTTCTGAACCAGCAAATGCAGGATTCAAATAAAGTGAATTTGCATAAAACTGCGAAAAATGCGCATCCTGTGCTTTAACAACACCCCAACTGCCTATTAGTAAGGCACTTAACACGATTATGAAACGTCTGACCATAATATTCATCTTTACAACAATGCGCAATTATAATAAATTTTCTTTTAATTGTAAAATATAAACTACAATAATAAACTAATTTTGTCGTTTATGAAAATAATTATTAAGTTTTTTTTTAATTTTTTTTAAATTTATGAAAAAAAGTGCATTTTTGGTTACCATTTTATTTATCAACAACTTATTAACAGCTCAATTTGTTACTTTCTCTGATTCAATTTTTTGGCAAAGTAACAAAACTTTTGTTGATAACGATAAAAATGTTTCAGATATTTTGTCATTTAGTGGAGATTATACGCGTTCCACTGATAATTTACCTGTGTTTTTTGCGAAATCTAATATTTCTACTGATGCAGAAATTATAGATATGATACTCGTGAAAGCTGAGTATCAAGTTGTTAACAAAGAACTTTATCAACAAGTTAAGAATGTTGATAAAATTTTGGAAACTCCAGAGACTAACGTCTGGGTTTCAAATTTTCGGAAAAGTAATTTCATGAATTTTGAATTGGTGCCTTTGCGGAAAAATCCTCAAACTGGAGAAATTGAAAAGCTTGTTTACTTTGAATATAAAATAAAGTACATCGAAAAAAATCAAGCCAAATCTAATCCTAAATACGCTTCATCATCGAAATTGTCGAACGGTAGTTGGTATAAGATGAAAATTAGCGAACCTGGAATGTACAAGTTATCGTATTCTCAGCTTGTTGACATGGGGTTTTCTAATATGTCATCAATTGGTGTGTTTGGTTATGGTGGACTGCTTTCTAAGACTGCTGGCGATGTAATTGCTGATGATATTCCTGAAAGGCCTATTTATAAAGTAGATGTTAACTCTAACTCTATATTTGATAATGGGGATTATTTATTGTTTTATGCAGAAGGCCCAAATACTATCGATTATTCTAGTACCCTGGCTACTCATCAATTTCACAATTATTCTGAATATGCGTATTATTTTGTTTCAGATCAGGGAAGCTCTATGACTACAGTAGATTTAGCTTCTCTTTCAGATTATGATTATAATGTAACTACTTATGATGATTATAAATTTTTAGAAAATGACTCTGTTAATTTGATGCACTCTGGTCGTACTATGTATTGGCGTGAATTTGATTATTATTTAACTCATAATTTTTCTCTTAATATTCCTAATGTATCCCTAAGCGATTCTGTTGATATTAATGTAAATCTTGCTGCAAAATCATCTGTTTTAAGTTACTTTGACCTCTATTTAAATGGGATATTACAAAATAGATTAAATATAAGTTCTGTTTCTGGTACTGCAACCGATTGGTATGCGCGAACTAATAGTTACCGCTGGTTTAAAATTAAGCCTACATCGGATAATTTTACATTTTCAATATCTTATACTAAAACCGCAACAAACTCAAAAGGCTGGCTTGATAATATTAGTATTCAACTACGTCGTAAATTAATTATGGACAGTGGTTTTCTATGTTTTAGAGATGTAGAATCGGTTGAAGTTGGAAAGTCTGCTAAATATAATATCTCAAATGTTGTAGCAGGAACGGTAATTTGGGATATAAGTAATAGATTTTCTGTTAATAAAATTGTAAACGGGAACTACTCTGCAGGAAGCTATAGCTTTATTGCTGATGCTTCTACGCTTCACGAATATGTTGCATTTAATCCAAATGCGTCGTTTCCATCACCAATTTATGCAGGACAGTCCGATGTTGGTCCTGTTGCAAATCAAAATTTACATTCGTTGCAACCTGCCGACCTAATAATTGTTTCTCATCCAGATTTTTATTCCCAGGGCGAAGGAATTAAAGCATTGCACGAACAGTATGATGACATGAGTGTTATTATTACCACTCCTCAAAGAATATACAATGAGTTCTCTTCTGGTACCCCGGATGTTAGTGCAATTAGAAATTTTGTAAAAATGTTGTATGATAAAGCTGGCAGTGCCGACGAATTACCTATGAATCTTTTACTTTTAGGTGATGGTAGTTATGATAATTTATCTAACGATCCATCTGTGTCTAATTTTATACTTACTTATGAGTCAGAATCATCATTAGCACCTGTTAGTTCATTTGTGTCTGATGATTTTTATGTTTTTCTTGATAATGGTGAAGGTTCTATTAGTGGTGCACACGATATGGATATGGGTGTAGGCCGAATTCCTGTAAAAACTGCTGAAGAAGCAACAGATTTTTTAAATAAACTTAGGTCTTATTACTCTCCAATAAGTTATGGTAATTGGAAAAATAATCTTTTACTAATTGCTGATGATGCTGAAGGTGGCGAAACTATACATCAAACTCAGTCGAATACTTTGGCAACTCAAATTGAAACTGATTATCCGGTATTTAATATTGATAAAATATTTCTCGACGATTATGAGCAAATATCAACAGTTCAGGGGCATCGATACCCAGATGTAAATCAAGCAATAAACGATAATATAAATAATGGGGTTCTCGTGGTTAATTGGATAGGACACGGAAATCAAAATGGTTGGGCTCACGAGAGTGTATTAACATTAAGTATGATTAAAACTTGGCAGAATAGAGATAAATATCCGATTTTTGTGACTGCAACATGCGAGTTCTCACCATTTGACCATCATACAATTGTGTCAGGTGGTGAAGAGGTTTTGCTAAACCCAGATGGCGGCGGAATTGCTTTATTTACAACCACAAGATTAGCGTTTGCAACTAGTAATGCATCTTTGTCATACAAATTCTATAAAAATATTTTTGCAATCGGTATCGACAGTAAGATTAATACTATAGGTTTGTCTGTGACTTATGCAAAGAATTTGCAAGGTAGCGATACTAATAAGAGGGTTTTTGCATTACTTGGTGATCCAGCAATGAGACCTTCTGTGCCTTTGCATGAAGCTTTTACAACTAAAATTAATGGAGTTGCAGTAGAATCTTTTACAGATACAATTAGTGCAATGAGTGAGGTGAGATTTGACGGTGTAATCAAGAATCCAGATGGCACAATTGCAACAGATTTTACTGGGTTGATTTATCCTGTTGTATATGATAAAAGAATGGATTATTCTACTAGAGGTAACGATGGCTATTCTCCACTTGATTATACTGCACAGAAAAATATGATTTTTAGAGGAAAAGCTTCAGTAGTAAATGGGATTTTTAACTTTAGTTTTATTGTACCTGTTGATATCGCTTATTTTTACGATGCTGGTAAGGTTAGTTATTATGCCCACAATAACAGCGACACCGAAGCTCATGGTTATGATAAGAGTTTTATAATTGGTGGAACTTCTGATAATCCAATTGTCGATAATGATGGTCCAATTATAGAATTGTACATGAATGACGAGCAATTTGTTCCTGGTGGAATTACCGACGAGAATCCTTTAATGCTTGCACAAATTAGCGACGAATCAGGTATTAACACTGTTGGATCAGGTATTGGACATGATATAACTCTTATTTATGATGCAAATACTGCTAATGCAATTGTACTTAATAAATTCTACGAATCTGCAACCGATGATTATACTTCTGGAGAAGTAAATTATCCGATGTCTGAATTGGCTTTAGGTCCTCATACCTTGACTGTAAAAGCCTGGGATGTGCTAAATAATAGTTCCGAAGCAGTAACAGATTTTATTGTGGCAAATTCATCTGAATTAGTTATTGACCACATTTTTAATTATCCTAATCCATTTTCAACTAATACCTCTTTTTATTTTGATCATAACCAGCCTTTTGTAAATCTAGATGTTATAATTCAGGTTTTCACAGTTTCTGGTAAACACATTAAAACAATAGAAACAGATGTAATGACTACAGGATATCGTAGTAATCCTATTATGTGGGACGGTAAGGACGAGTTTGGGGATAAGTTGGCAAAAGGTGTTTATGTTTATAAGGTAAAGGTTAAATCTCCTACTGGTGCAGTTGTTGATAAATTTGAAAAACTGGTTATTTTAAATTAATATCTCGATGTACAAGTATTTGGTTGATTATTTTTGTAATCATCAAAATAAATTCATATTTTTACCGTTTCTAAACATAATAATTGAATTATTGTTAGTTTAAAAGTAAAATATTTATAAAAATTTCAAACAAAATAAAATGATTAAAAAAGCAATCTTAGGATATTTGTTTATTGTTGGTTTGACTGTAATGTTAAATGCACAAGTAACTCAGAATGACGTTGTGGGTCGCGATGCTCCTAATACTATAACCACGACTGTGCCGTTTTTGCTAATTGCTCCCGATACAAGAGCTGGTGGATTAGGTGATGCTGGTGTTGCAACAACTCCAGACGTTAACTCAATGCATTGGAATGCCGCAAAATATAGTTTTATTAAAAACGATGTCGGTGTTTCTATTTCTTATACTCCTTGGCTAAGACAGTTAGTTTCTGACATGAATCTAGCTTATGTTTCGGGGTACAAAAGATTTAATAAGGAAAATGTTTTAAGTGCTTCGCTTCTTTATTTCGACCTTGGTAGCATTCAGTTTAGAGATATTAATAATGCATTGCTGAGAGATTTTACTCCTCACGAATTTGCTGTTGATATGGCTTATTCAAGATTGTTGAGTGAGAAACTGTCGGGTTCTGTTGCTATGAGATTTATTTATTCAAATCTTACTGGTGGTATAGAAGTTCAAGGAAATGAGTCGTTTCCTGCAAAAACCGTTGCTGCAGATGTGAGTTTTTATTATTATAATGATGAAGTTTCGCTAGGTGGCATGGATGGGATTTTTATGTGGGGACTTAATATTTCAAACATTGGGGGTAAAATATCTTATACTACAAATGAATATAGAGATTTTCTTCCAACTAATTTCCGCACTGGTGTTGGTTATGTTATGAGTATTGACGATCATAATGATTTTATGTTCACCGTTGATGTAAATAAACTTTTAGTGCCAACACCTCCTGTTTATTACAATGCTGGTGATACGTTGCCAAATGGCGAAGTCGTTTTACCGAGTGATGAAATTATTAAATACGGAAAAGATCCGAATATCTCAATAGCCTCTGCAATTTTTACTTCTTGGGCAGATGCTCCTGGTGTTGCTACTGCTTTTGTTCGTGATGGACAAGCGTCTCCTTTTCGTGAAGAATTGGCTGAATTTACTATTTCTGCCGGCGTTGAGTACTGGTACGACAAACAATTTGCTTTAAGATTAGGTTACTTTAACGAACATGAATATAAAGGAAATCGTAAGTATTTTACTATAGGCGCTGGTCTTAAGATGAATGTTTTCGGACTAGACTTTGCTTATCTAATCCCTACAACTCAAGCTAATCCACTCCAAAACACACTTAGGTTTACACTTATTTTTGATATTGGTGGTTTGTCACAAGAAAAGAGCTAAATGAATTTTAGAATAGGAATCGGTTACGATGTTCATGTTTTAGAACCGGGATTAGATTTCTGGCTCGGCGGTATTAAAATTAATCATATTAAAGGTTGTGTTGCTCATTCTGATGGAGATGTTTTAATACATGCAATTTGTGATGCGCTTTTGGGAGCTGCTAATATGCGAGATATTGGCTATCATTTTCCTGACAATGACAAGGCTTTAAAGGGAATAGACAGTAAAATTCTACTAAAAAAGACCTATGAATTAATTAAGTCCAAAGGTTTTGAACTTGGAAATATTGATTCGGTTATAAGTTTGCAAAAACCAAAGATTAAGGATTATATTCCAGAAATGCAAAATACTATTGCCAATGTTCTTGGTACCGATATCGAAAATGTCTCAATTAAAGCTACAACTACCGAAGAACTTGGTTTTGAGGGTAGGGAAGAAGGCGTTAGCGCACAAGCTGTGGTTATAATTTTTAAAAATGGAAAAACTGATAAATAGTCTTGAAGAACTTAATCTTCTCAAATCACGTCAATTCTTTACGTTTATATATTTCAAAAATGATAAATGCTCCGTTTGCGGTTCTCTTTATCCACAACTAGAATCTAAAGTTACGGAATGGAACGAGCAGATATTTGTTGTCGATTGTTTTGAAAGTCCAGAAGTGGCTGCTCAAAATCTTGTAATGACTGTACCGGCTCTAAAGGTTTATTTTGATGGACAGGAAGTAATAAGTATGATGAGATTTGTTGACTTACTCAAACTGGAAGATGAATTTGAAAGGATAAAAAATCTGATATTGTAAGTATTTATAAGTTTTATTCCCCAAAAATAATCGTTAAAATATTAATAGTAAAAAAGCAGGAGCTGTAACTTACAACTCCTGCTTTTTTACTATTTTGCTCAAATATACTCTGTTTATTTGATAATTTTAAGTGCTTTTTGAACAGCCTCGAGAGTAGGTTGACCTGAAATCTCACTGCCAACAGCACCTTTCATCCATTTTTGAGGAATAACTTTACCTTGAAGTAACATTCTTGTTATTTCGTCAGCAAACTTTTTATCTTGAATATATTGTTCTACTTGAAACTCAATAAGATGACCAACTGGGTAGTTTGCTAAATAAAGAGGTGATGTTATCATATGTGAATAAATTGCAAGAATAGGACTGTCTTTTACGCCAAAAACCGGGTAGTAATATTTATTCCAAACTTCTATTGCAATTTTTTCAACAGCTTCCTTCAGTTCTTTAGGATCTGCATCTGGATTTTTGTACATCCATTGCCATACATACATATCAACTAACGAAACACCCATTATTTCATAAGCAGACCAGCAATTATCCAATGCTGCAAGGGCATCGGTTTCCTCTTTATTCAGAGGGCTAGTTCTACCCAATAATTTTAAATCATTTGCTTGAAACATAAATGCAACAGCTTCTGTAAATGCTGTATTCGGAACACCACAAAGCATATAGTAATCCATGTCGTATAAGGTCAAAGTTTGTTCAACATTATGTCCCATTTCATGAGTTGCAATGTTATAGCCTTTATAGTCCATACCTTTGTCGCCAATTCTAGTTCTTAAGTGCGAAACGTCGCCTTTCATTTGTGCTCCCCATGCATGACCAGCACCACGAGCAGGATCTACAGAAATTTTATTTGCAATATATGTAGCTTTGTCGCGCGACCATCCTAAGTCAACCAACATTCTAGGAATATCTCTTTCAAATGCCTCTGGGTTAGGATATTTTCTTTGTGTAACTGCGGTTAACTCATCTTCGTTAAGGCTATTACGAGCTTTAAAACCGTCGTACCAAATATCGAATGGCTCTAAGTCACGACCCAATCTTGACTTGATTAGTTTTGCAACTTCAGCAATTTCTGGAGAAGTCATAAATTTTATGAACAAAGTCTCAACTTCTTTTTGAGTTAATTCCATTGATTGATCGTACGCTCTTTCTATATATGTTGGATAAACTGGATTATAAGCATCCATTGCAGATATAGTCTTAAATGTATGTAATAAATGCTCATATCTTGTATAAGGCTCTGGAGTAAAAGCCGTTTCTTTCCCGTCTTTATACATTTTGTTTGCAATTGGATCCCACTGAAAATCGCCACTGTTAATTACCTCTTGTGGAATTTCCTGTCTTACAATACGTAACATTACATTGTAAATCAATTTTTGCTTTTCTAATCCACCTTCTCTATTATAATTTGATTTTAATTCGTCACGTAAACCCCAGTGAGTTATTAAAACCATATCTTTTGGAAATAAAGTAGCAAGTTTGTTATCCACTAGATTTCCCATAAAAATATTATAATCGGCAATATATGTGTCTGCGTTTGTTGTTGCTGTTGCAGCATTTTGTAATAAATCAGCAGGAACTCTTGAAATAAACACGTCACCCATTCGAGCATAAGCCCAATCTAGTCTTGACCATTTATCTGCATTTTCAGATTTTTCCTTAAGCGAATATGATGGAAAGTTTAATGCCACATAGAAAGCAAGTTTGTTGGCAAACAAATCTTCTGTTAAGTGTGACGATGCAGAATATGCTCCCATTACATTATCAACAAAATGAATTTCTCCCATGTCGAGATGTA
>JBBQCZ010000092.1:0-15646 GCA_038319215.1 Bacteroidales bacterium
GAACGAAACCAATAAAGGCCCATTCAAATCTGCGATTAAACTATCCGAAAAAGTTTCTGCAAAATATCTTTGTTTTTTGGATGGTGACGATTATTGGTGTGATGAAAACAAACTCCAAACACAAATAGATTTTCTTGAGAATAATCCCGATTATTCTGGATGTTTTCATGATGCAAAAATTGAGCAGGCGAACCAAAGCGAAGATGTTCATTACATGAATAGAACACAAAATCATTGGAAAACTTACTCCCAATTTAACAGATATTCATCCGATTTTATGCCGTGGGCTCTTATTCAAAGAAATATTATCCCTACCGCATCATTGATTTTCAGGAATATCGACATTTTAAGCTTTCTTAAAGTTTATAAGGCATCAGAGCTGTCACTTAGTTGGGCTTTGCATTTGGAAATAATTAAAAACGGCAAATTCAAATATTTTAACGAAACTTGGTCTGTTTACAACGATCATCCAAACGGAATTTCAAAGAAATACGATATTGTTGATTTTAAATTAAATAATATTAAAATTTTAGAAACTCTACTTGAAGATAAAACTTGGGATTATTACAAACCAGAAATTTACAATGTAATTTGCAATGAATTTCGCCTAATTTTGAAATCAAAAAAGGAATTATCTAAGCCCCTTAAATTATATAAATCATCGCTAAAACGATACAAATATTATTTAAAACAGGCAAACAAATCCGATTTACAACAACTAAAAGACGACTATTACTATGTGCGGAATAACGGGATGGTGGAGTAAGAACACTCCCGTTGACAGGGAACTATTCGACAGAATGCGCGACACTTTACGGCATCGCGGCCCAGATGGTTTTGGGTCCTATATTTCCGAAAATTATAATTTTGCATTAGGTCATCGCCGGCTTTCTTTTCTTGATTTGGGAGAATCTGGAAAACAGCCAATATGCAACGAAAACCAAACAATTTGGATTACGATTAACGGTGAAATTTATAATTACATCGAACTTCGTGAAATACTAATATCAAAAAATCATGTTTTTAAATCTGATACAGATTCTGAGGTTGTAATACATGCCTACGAAGAATGGGGTATAGATATGATTAAGAAGCTAGAAGGCATGTTTGCTTTTGGATTATGGGATGAAAGAAATCAGAAGCTAATTCTCGCTAGAGATAAATTCGGCATTAAACCTCTGTACTATTACCTTGATAATGAACAACTTATATTTGCGTCGGAGATTAAAGCAATAATTGAAAATACAGATATTAAACGTGAGATAGATTTTACATCCTTAAGCGAATATTTTATTTACAGATATATTCCCTCACCAAAAACGATTTTCAAAAATATTTACAAAGTTGAGCCAGCACATTTTCTTGAAATATCAAATGATTTAGAAATAAAAAAAACAGAATACTTCAAATTAGAAATTCACAACCAAATAGAAAAACAAAAAACATGCATCAAGGAAATTGACAAGATTTTAAAAAAATCTGTGGAGATTCACATAAGAAGTGAAGTTCCAGTTGGTTCTTTCCTAAGCGGTGGTTATGACTCTACGGCAATGGTTAAATATTTTTCAGAATTTGAAAAAGGTTTTAATACTTTCTCAATTGGTTTTAATGATTGGGATAGCAGCGAACATCATTTTGCCGAAATAGTTTCAAATAAATTTGGCACATCTCACCATTCCGAAATACTCGATAGCTCATCGCTAGATATTCTTGATGATTTGATGTATTTTTATGATGAACCCATTGCTGATATTTCTATAATACCCACTTACCAAGTTTCAAAACTTGCATCAAAACACAACAAAGCAGTTCTTTCTGGAGAAGGTGCCGATGAGTTATTTGCTGGATATACGTGGCATCGCAACTATCTGTGGAATATTACAAAGAAACAGATTAAAGATTCAAAAAAATGGGGATGGGAACTCCCTGTTAATAATTTTGATGTTGACAGCTATTCAAAAGCAATGGCAATGGGAAATTTTGATACCGACGAACTTAAACAACTTTTAAGTCCTGAACTTCACAAATATATTCCTGAAGATACAAAAAGCTTCTACCGTAAACATTTTGATGAGAATATTTCAAGGCCAAAACGCTTTCAAGTTATGGATATAAAGTGTTTTATGGGCGAACTCGTTTTAACTAAAGTTGACAGAGCAAGCATGGCCAATTCTTTGGAAGTAAGAGTTCCGTTTTTACATTCTGAAATTTGCAATAAAATGCTTGGTCTTGATCCTTCAGTTTATTTCGACAAGAAAAAACAAAAAATAATACTGAGAAGAATACTAAAAGGAACAGTACCTTCTGTAATATTGAAAAGAAAAAAACAAGGATTTACTGGACCCGATAAATACTACATGGATTTTGAATGGTATCGTAAAAATCTTGAGAATTCAGAATTAGTTAAAGCAGGAATAATAAGCAAGCAAGCTATTGATTTGTATTTGGAGAATAATGACCACTGGCGGCTTTGGAAGATTGCAGTTTTAGAAAAGTGGTATCAAAAATGGATTGTGACAAAAAATGTTTAGTAAAAACCCGAAAATATCGACATCAGTGCCAGCAGAAATCCTGCAAGCATACTATCATGAAATTTCGAGTGAAAAGTTAATTTGCCGTGCGCCTTTTACCTCCTTATATTTTCATCCTGATGGCGAAGTTGGCGCCTGCTGTTTAAATAAAAAATCATATTTTTACGGCAAGTATCCCGAAGATAGTATCAAAAAAATATTAGCATCAAATCCACGTAAAGTTCATCAAAAATATATTGCTAAAAACAACTTTTCTCTAGGTTGTTCTATTTGCAACGAAAACTTAATTGATAAGAACTTTTATGGCCTTCTAGCAAACGGATATAAAAATCAATCTTTAAAAAAACATATAACAAGAATTGACTTTGAATTATCGCACAAATGCAATTTCGATTGTATAATGTGCGAACGAGATAAGAACAGTTCGGAATCAATTTATAAGGAAGATTTTATAAAAGAGATAAAACCTCTGCTCAGAAAAACAGAATATGTAAACTTTATAGGTGGAGAGCCATTCCTCATAAATATCTATTACGACATTTGGACTATCTTAAAAGAGACTAACCCTAGCTGCCTAATAAATGTACAAACAAATGGCAGCATTCTTAATGAAAGGATTCTCAAAATTCTTGAAAACAAAAATTTCCTTACCGTCATTTCACTGGATTCTGTAAAAAAACCGACTTATCAAAAAATTAGAAAAGGAGGGAATCTCGAGTCTGTGCTTTGCAATTTTGACATTTTTAACCAAAGTATGCAGAGAAAAGAAAAGACAATGCAAATATCTGTATGCCCTTTGCGAACAAATAGATACGAAATACCTGAAATAATTGAATTCGCAAATAACAAATCCTGCAATGTTTTTTTTAATCATGTTGAAAGACCCAAAAACCTCAGTCTTAAATATCTGCCATCGCAAGAATTGCATATAATAATTGAATCTTACAAAAAATTTGGACAGCAGCTTAATTCTAGTGCCGAGCATGTTAAAAACAATCTAAAATCATTGCAAAGTCTTATAATGCTGCTAATAAAATGGTACGAAGATGCGACTGAGCGTGAAAAAAATGCGGTAGAGATTTCAAATAAATATATTGCCTCGATTTTCAGTAATGTAAAAAATGAACAAAATCTAAAAATCATTAATGAACTTCTGCCAATAATTCCAGAAACCTTTATGATATCTGCATCAAAATACGGAGAATTGGAAACAACAGATTTTGAGGATAAATTAAATCAATTAAGAATGCACGGACTAAATCAAGAAGAAATTATTAAAATTGCACTAAATTTTTTCGAAATTTATAATTTTTTGGACTAATGTTATGAATAAATTCGTTTTCGTTGTAACTGGTGGAAAAGAGCATATCGAAGAGTTAAACTTTTCGCTTAAATTTCTGCGCCGTTACTCAAAAAATGAGATTCTAGTAATTACAGAAAAAAGTCGTAACGAAATAGAAATTGAACATGACAAAATAATTGAAGCAAAAACTCCAGTAGAATTTAACAATCATCAAGCTAGTATTTATTTAAAAACAGGGATAAATAAACATCTTGAAAATGGAACCAACTACTGCTATCTTGATGGTGATATTGTTGCAATAAATTCAGATGTTGATAAAGTTTTTGATCATTACCACTCTCCTATTTCATTTGCATCAGATCATTGTAAGATAAATGAATTTTCGCCTCATGCAATGAATTGTCAATGTGTTGAAAGCAATGCAAAAGAAGAAGATAGTTTTAATGAAAAATTATCTGAATTATTTGGCAAAATAAATCTTACTGACTCGCATATAAAAAAGCAGACAGAAGAATTGCTATCTATCTTTGTTCGATATCGCAAAAATCCTATTAAATATTTTTTAAGAAACACAAAATACTTAATACAAAGATATTTAATGCCAGTAGAATCATTTTACTTTAATTCTTATAGATTTCAGAAAGGCAATAAATGTTGGTACAATTTTAACAACGAGATAATATTGTTTGATTATCCATATTATGAAAAGAAATTATGGGGGACAGCAGGAATAAGATTTAATTCTGTTGGTAATTTTTGGGAAACAAAAGAAGGCAAAAAGTTCGAATTCAAAGCCCCAGTTTGCAATCACCTAACAGAATATCTGGAAAAAGCATACAAGGTAACAATTCCAAGTAATTGGCAACACTGGAACGGTGGAGTATTCCTATTTGACGACTCATCACACGATTTTTTAAATTATTGGCATGAGCAAACTATAAAAGAATTTTCAAACCCACACACAAAAACACGAGACCAAGGAACTCTTGCTCTAAGTGTTTGGAAATTTGGATTGCAAAATCAACCAACAATTCCGCAAGAATTTAATTGGATTACCGAATATGCCAATAATGACATTTCTTGGGAAAAATCAAAAGGCTATACTAGAGACGGATTCCGAACAATTTTCAATCCTAAATTATTGCATATTTATCACGAATGGGGAAATAAAGATTGGAGCATTTGGCAATCGGTGGCATTGCTTAGAGAAAATAGAGAAATTATCTGATAACTCAAAAAAATTAATATCTTTGAAATAAATTCTATCATTATGAAAACCAAAAAGCCTTACACATATATTTTTCCAATTATTATCATAATAATAATGTTTGTCGGAATTTTGCTTCTACAACAAAAGAACAAAAAAGATCTAGAATTGATCAAACCTCAACCTACTGATATAGCATTTACACAAGGTAACGAAGATGGCGAATGGCAAGAAAAGCTAAAATGGATAGAAACAATGCATAAATGCGATTCGAATATTAATTGGAGAACTGTAAATTATAAGGTCAGACTTGATAAAACAAAATATCGTAAAGAAAGCTATCATACCAAAAATGAATCAATTAGCATTGCTGATGGATTACTACTTGGTAACTGGCGAGAAACAGGCAGTAATAATCTTGCAGGAAGAACCCACTTAATTGAAGTAGATCCAATTGTTGATTCTATTTATTGTGCAAGCTCAGGTGGTAATATCTGGAAAGCCGACAAAAATGGAAATGGTTGGTATGTTCTTAACGATGATTTTCAGATAGATGACATAAAAATGCTTCGAAAAATTGAAAATGCAGGTAATTACAAACTTCTAGTTGCATCGGGAGCTTGGGGAATTCCAGGTTTTTACTATTCTGGTGATGATGGCGCAAACTGGACAGTTTCTACAGGACTTAGCAATATCGCCAACTTGGGATATGTAATGAAATCTGTTGTTGCTAACGATGTGCAAAGAACAATTTACTTACTGGCAATGGAGTGGAATGATGCAAACTGGGAAAAAGCAACATGCTTGTATGTTTCAACAAATATGGGTGTGAGTTTTACAAAGAAACTTACTTTTCTCGAATCTGAGCATGGAGATGAAAACCTTTTCGACATTTGGTGCGATCCAGAAGATGATGTTTGTTATCTGGCCAAAGAAGATGAAATATATTATTTGGATGCCAGTTATTCTGCTGTTTTAATTTCACAATACACGCAAAATAATCCAGGAAATGTAATGCTCTCCGGATGCAAAACTGACACTCAAACATTTTTATATACAGCAATTTATGCCGATAACAACACCGATTTTTATCAAAGCTCAAATAGTGGTTCAAGTTGGACTTCAAAAGGAAGCATTGCTACTACGCCGTTTATGAAAAACAGCTTTACTGTTTCTCAAAAAAATCCACAGTTATTATATTTTGGCGGAGTTGAGTGTTACCGAAGCACTAATGGAGCACAAAACTGGTCAATGCTAAATACTTGGGGTGAATATTATGCGAACATTCAACATAAGCTTCACGCTGATATTCCAAGTATTAATTCATTTATAGATAGCGAAGATAACGAATTCGTCTATGTAAATACTGATGGAGGAACATACATTTCTTATGACCAGCTTACAAGTGTCGAAAACATATCAATGCAAAATCTAAATATCGGACAATTTTACTCTGTTTATTCGCATCGCAGTAATAGTAATTATATTTTTGCTGGCAGCCAAGATCAAGGATATCAGTTATGCAATAATAATACTGGTAATAATACAGCGAGTTTTACTCAGATTTTAAGTGGCGATTATGGCCATTTGGTTTCCTCAAATGGTGGAAATAGTATTTGGATGGTTTATCCTGGATACGCAATGTATTATCCAAATGCAACAACGAATCAAAATTATTCTGAGTGGTGGAGTTTTAACATTGATGGTCAATTCTGGATTCCGCCACTAATGCCTCACCCATCAAATCCAAATATTTGTTATTTGGGTGGAGGTACAACAGATAGTGGAACGCATATTTTTGAATTAAGCTCCAATGGCTCGAGTTTAAATGCAAACGAACTTGCATTTGATTTTAGTGGAAACACGTCGGCTACAGCGATTTCGGCAATGGCATTCTCGCCAATCAACACAAATTACAGATATGTGATGAATGGAAATGGAGAATTTTTCCAATCAACGAATGCTGGATTTAATTGGGAAATGACAACAGGATTTAACGGACCAGATGGCAACTATTTATATGGAGCTGCGCTGGTTCCTTCTAAAATAACTCTAGGCAAAGTTTATGTTGCAGGTTCTGGATATTCAAATCCTCCAGTTTTCGTATCAGAAGATAATGGTGAAAATTTCACATCTATGAGTAATGGCATGCCTTCTACAATGGTTTATGAAATTGCCGTAACACCCAACGATGAGTTTATATTTGCGGCAACAGATGCGGGACCTTATGTCTATGTTTCAGAAACAAATCAATGGTATGATCTTGCACAAAACTATGCTCCAGACCAAATTTACTGGACTGTCGATTATGACCCAAATACACAAACTGCTAGATTTGGGACCTACGGTCGCGGAATATGGGACTTCAAAATTACTAACGGACTTGTTAATATTATTCAAAAACAAACTACAGAATTAAGTGTGTATCCAAATCCAGCAAAAGACTACATTGAGGTAAGTGGGACAGAAAAAATGGTTAAAATATATAGTTTATATGGCAAAATTGTCAAAGAATCACTACCTGGAAGAATAGACATTTCGGATCTTAAAAGCGGTATTTATTTTGTAAATTCCAATAATAAAAGTATCAAGGTTATTAAAAACTAGTTTTTAGAACAAATAAAATTGCAATTCAATCATGAGTGTAAGCGAAATTTTAGACTTAAGACGAATTAAGGAAGATCTTATTCTTTCAAATATAGAAGAAGTATTGTCAGAATTAAGCGATGGTGATATTTTAGAGGTTATCTTGGAGAAAAATACAGATATCGATTCTTTAATAAATTCAATAAAAGACGAAGACTATAAAATCCTTGACAATAAAATTATAGGGGAAAGCTATCATCTTTTCATAAAAATTTATTGATCTAAATAACAGTCGAAATAAACTTTTAATAAGTATAATTAAGCCAGACTAACAAAAAGCGAAGTATAACTATAAACCTAAAACAAATGCTCCATTTTTTCTAACATCAAATAAAACCAATCCAGTTTCAACATTTTCAGTCAGCCAAGACTCTACTTTGCTATTTTTATTTGAACTGTCAATAATTACTGTTTTAAAATCAAAATATTGACCTAATTCAGAAAGTTTGATTGTTGGATTATTACTTAGAACAATATAATCAACACTAATTTTCTTAAAACTTTCGTCAATTATTAGATAGCTAAAACTGTCGTCGAGTACAAATATTTTTATTCCTGCAAATACAATAAATTTCTTTTTGAAAAATATCGATTTAGTATTTATAGCTGCGAGATTAGACAATACAGATTCTCTACCCGACGAAAGATTAATATACTTTTCTTCTTGGAGTCCTTTTTTAAGCCAATTATTTTTTGCTGAAAATTCAATATCCTTCGTTTCCAGAGAATCGAGATTTGCAAACATCACATTTGTATTTCCATCAATTATATTTATTGCAGTAGTTTTATTAATATTGTAAACAATAAAATACTTTTGATTTTTTGAAGCTATTTCCTGATATAAGCCTATTCCACCAAATACTAAAATGGCAACAATCCCAATAAACAAATGCTTGTACTGTTTTGAATTAAAGAAATATATCGCTACACAAATAATAGCTAAATAGAGTAATAACATTTGTGAAAAATCGATATACACATCTCTGGTTACCGAAAAAGGTAAAGCTTCAATCGAAAGACTTATAAAATTCATGGCTTTTATAACAAGGCCAAGTACTTTAACAACGAAAACTCCAACAATTCCAAATCCAGAAACAGCAAACGAAGCAATAACTAACCAAATTGCGACAGTAGATATCGGGATTAATAAATAATTAGTGAGTAAGAAATAATTTGAAAACTGATGAAAGTAATAAAGGCACAAAGGAGCGGTTGCAATTTGAGCAGCAATAGAAACAGCCGTTAAAGACCAAATTTTCTCAAGAAATCTATTTTTAAAATTAATCAAATTATGTATATGGTCATACAGGAGAATAATTCCAATTACAGCAATATACGAAAGTTGAAAACCTAAATTTGTAATATTATATGGGTTAATAATCAATAAAACAAAGGCAGATGCTGCAATTGCATTTAACGAACCTGCACCATGTTTCTGCAATTTACCAATTGCAATTATAGAAAACATTAGAGAAGCTCTGCATACAGACGGTGACAAACCAGTTAATGCAGAGTAAAGCCAAATAAGTAGAATTATTAGTAAAACCTTATAAAGACTAAATTTTTTATTTTTAATAAATGACAATAAAAAAACAATTATACCGTAAATTATTCCAACATGCAGACCAGACACTGCCAAAATATGCATAGCCCCAGAAGAAGAATAAGCATGTTTAATTTCATCACTTAAAGAATCTTTATAACCAAGTGCAAGAGCCGAAACAACTGCAAGTTCATCATTATTCAACCCAAGTTCTTCAAGCTTTTGTATTAAATTTGATCGAAATCTCAAGAATCTGTGCTGAATACTATAATTATTCGATTTTAAAATCTGCCATTCATCGGATTTAAGATAATCTGAACTCATAATAAGACTATAAGACAAATATTTCTTATAATCAAATTCCTCGGGATTTCCTTTATTTTCGATTTCAGATAATTCAGGAGTAAATATTATTTTATCACCAGGTTTCAATTTTAAAACCCTATCATCATTTTCAACAAATAATAATGTTTTTCCATCAGTATATGTCCATTCATCTTGGTTTTTAACCGCAAAAATATTTATTTCCAATGTTGTAGATTTCTCTCCTACCTTGATATCAGAATTAATTTCACCAATCATTAAGCCTGACTTTTCAGATGCTAAATTAAAATTAGCATTTTCGTTTTTTATAGAGGTTACAAAAGCGCCTGTGCAGAAAAATACAAGATTAATAACTAATCCTAATAAAAAATTATGGGCATAGCGTGATTTAAAATGCAGAAAAAGAAAGATTACCAAAGAAATAAAGAAAAGTATTAAGGAATAGCTAGATTTGGGCTCTACAAGTAGAGAGAACACTACTCCTGCAATAAGTGCAAGCGTAAATCTGACGAACGGATATTTTTTTATTTCTTCCGAAAAATCAGATTTCATCAGTGATTATTGAAGTGTGTCATTCATTTTATTAAAAAGCTCGATCAAATCTTCATCATCAATTTCGAGATATTCTAAGGCAGCCTCGGCATTTTTAACAAGATTATGTTGAGGATATTTAGCTATGAACTTATTATAATATTTTCTAGCATTTTCGACATCCCCAAGATTATTATCATAGACAAAAGCAATTAAAAATATGCAAGTAGAATACTTGTCAAAATCAATATAATCTTTTTCTATTTGCGAAAGAAAAGCAATAGCATCTTCTGACCTATCAAAGTTCATTGCGATGTCAGCAGCTTTAAATAAATATTCTGCGCAATTAGCATCTTCTGGAAATTTTTGAACATAAGCCTCATAAAGGCCAATCATGCCATTTGCCAATTTTGGATCAATTTCGTCAGTGCCTAATAGTTCTTGTTCACTTGTTTTAATTTCCTGTTTAAGTATTTCTTGTTCGGAAATAGGTTTCCTATTCGACTTACACGAATAAAAGCTAACAATGAAAATAACAATTACAAGTACGATTTTTGATTTCATAACATCGCAAATTTACAAAAAACAATTAAGAAACAATAGTTTGCACATTAAAATTTAACACGATAAGACGTAGAAACTTTACCTTTAGAAATGCTATTAAGTCTATTCTGAAGCATCCGTCTGCGTAATGGTGAAATTTTATCAACAAACACAATCCCATTAATATGATCATATTCGTGTTGCAAAACAATAGCTTTGTATCCGGTGAGCCTTTCAGAAACAGGCTCAAAATTTTCGTTTAAGTAGTCAATTGTAAGGTCGGAAGGTCTATTGACAGTTTCGTGAATATCTGGAATGCTAAGACAACCTTCTTCTACAGAAATTTTATCATCGGTGTTGAATGTAACTTTAGGATTAATAAAAATCCGCTTAAAATCCTTAAGTTCAGGATCATCCTTTGCCAAAGGAGAAGCATCGATAATAAATAAATTGATGTTTCTTCCAATTTGTGGTGCAGCTAAACCAATACCTTCTGCCTTATACATTGTTTCAAACATATTGGCAATCAACTCTTTTAATTCCGGATATTCCGGTTCCACATCCACAGATTTTTTCCTTAAAACAGGATGTCCGTACAAATAAATTGGTAATATCATATATTTTTAAACTTTTCACTATCCATAAAAGATTGTAAAATTATTGTTGCGCTAATTTTATCAACCATAGATTTATCTTGCCTTTGCATTTTTTTAATTCCTACATCTATCATGGTTTGAAAAGCCATTTTAGATGTAAACCTTTCGTCAACCATTACAAATTCCATTTCTGGAAACACCTTTTTTAGCCTATTAATAACAGGCTGAATGTATTTAACAGATTCTGATGGAGTGTTGTTCATTTGTACTGGCATTCCAACAACAAATTTCTCAACCTCATTTTGCTTACAATAATTCACTAAAAAAGATTCCAATAAATGAGTTGAGACGGTATCCAATGCAGACGCAATTATTCTATTGCTATCCGTAACGGCAATCCCTGTTCTTTTCCTTCCTATATCTAACGCTAGATACCTTTTCATATTTATTTGCAAAATTAGACTGAATAATTTACAAAACAACCAAAAAGATAAAATTGTAGATTTTTTTACATAAAAAAAACGATTTTAATCTTTTCCCCAATTAAATTTAGGCTCTAAAACTGTTTTGTTATTAAACAATTATGTAAATGCTCTCCTTATTTTTTAAATTATTAAGTGTACAAATTTGAGATTTTATATGAATCTGCATAATTTTTACTGTATGCCAACCTAAATGAGTAAAGATATGTAACATCAATTCTTATTAAATACAGAGCATAATATTGCTTTACAAAAGCATATTGTTAATGAATAAAAACTCATTTGTATAAAAATCATAAAAATCTGCATTTAATTATATAAATGAAAATATTAATTTGCTTTTAAATCAAGTAAAATACGTATTTTTGAAAAAATAATAATTTACTTTTTATGTCCAAAGATATTAAATTTAGTCTCGTTTACAGAGATATGTGGCAGTCTAGCGGCAAATACGTACCACGTTTAGAACAACTGAAAAGAATTGCTCCTGTAATTATAGACATGGGATGTTTTGACAGAATTGAAACAAATGGAGGGGCTTTTGAGCAGGTTAACTTACTTTATGGTGAGAATCCAAATGAAGTTGTAAAAGAATGGACAAAGCCTTTCAATCAGGCAGGAATTCAAACTCACATGTTAGAAAGAGCACTTAACGGAATAAGAATGTATCCAGTTCCTGCGGACGTTCGTCAACTTATGTACAAAGTTAAAAAAGCTCAAGGTGTTGATATTGCGAGATCATTTTGTGGGCTAAATGATTACCGTAATCTTGAGCATTCAATAAAATATGCAAAAGAGGCTGGTATGATTTCTCAAGCCACACTCAGTATTACTCATTCGGACATTCACACTGTTGAATATTTTATGGGAATAGTAGAAAAAGCTATGTCTTATGGAGCGGATGAAATATGTTTAAAAGATATGGCTGGTGTTGGCAGACCAGTTTTTTTAGGCAGATTAGTTCATGAAATTAAAGCTGCTTATCCAAATGTTATTGTTCAATATCATGGACATTCTGGGCCTGGATTCTCAGTTGCTTCTACTTTAGAGGTTGCAAGAGCAGGTGCTGATTACATTGATGTTGCCATGGAGCCTCTATCTTGGGGAACTGTTCATCCCGATGTAATTACAATTCAAGCAATGCTTAAAGATGCTGGATTCAAAGTTCCAGATATTAACATGAAAGCATATATGCAAGCCAGATCGTTAAACCAAGAATTTATTGACGAATTTTTAGGTTATTGGATAAATCCAAAAAACCGCGAAATGTCTTCTCTTTTAGTAGGCTGTGGTCTTCCGGGTGGCATGATGGGAAGTATGATGGCTGACTTAGAAAATGTTCATGCTGGGATTAACCAAACTCAAATAAATAATGGTAAAAAGCCTCTTAGCATTGACGATATTTTGGTAATGTTATTTGAAGAGGTACAATATGTTTGGCCAAAATTGGGCTATCCACCACTTGTAACTCCTTTTAGTCAATATGTAAAAAATGTTGCATTGGTAAACGTAATGTTTATGCTACAAGGCAAAAACAGATGGGAAATGATTGACAAAAACACTTGGGATATGATTTTGGGTAAAGCTGGAACATTACCAGGACCATTAGCGCCCGAAATTCTAGAATTAGCAAAAGCTCAGAATAAAGAATTCTATACTGGAGTTCCACAAGATAATTATCCAAACGAACTTGATAAGTTCCGCTCCGAAATGAAGGAAAAAGGATGGGATACTGGTGAAAATGACGAAGAATTATTTGAATTTGCAATGCACGATAGACAATATCGCGACTTTAAAGAAGGACTTGCAAAACAACGATTCGACGAAGAATTTAATACTTTAAAAAATAAAAAAGCAGAACAAAAGTCAATTACTCCAGCTACAGGCGAAGTAAATACAAAATTAGTTGAGATAAAAGCACCCGCTAAAGGCAATATTTATTACGACCTTACACTCGAATTGGATAGAGAAATTGTAAAAAGAAACGAAATTATTACTAAAGGTAAACGACTTTTCTATCTAGCTTCGAATACACACTATCAGGAAATAAATGCCGACTTTGACGGTAGATTAGACTCTGTATTTTTTAAACAGGGCGATTTGGTCGAAAAAGATGCTGTAATTGCTTTGGTTGAAGTGAAATAAAGCTTTCAACAAAAATTTAATCCTGATATTCATGAAAAGATTATCAGGATTTTTTTTGCTCATTACAAACCAGTTGCCGATTAAAAGTAGCCTTTCACTACCCAACATTCATCTTTCCCTAAATATCATTTGTTTTTAAATTATTTAGCTCATTATTTTGTTAAAATATCAACCACAAATTAATTAAAATGAAACAAAAAAATGAAACCTTAGAAAGCAACTTAAAATCACTACGCAATTTAAGATTTGCGCTCACAAGTCTGTGGATAATACTATTTGCAGGTTTGGCATTTTTTATAAAAATGATTATTGGCGTTATTAAAAATAGAAAAAAATGAAGACCTTCTCAACCAAAAATCCGTTATTAGTACTATTATTTTTAATAACTTGCATAATGTTATTTTGTAACAGTTCTACTTTAATTATCAACAGTAGTTCAAATATTCAAGCAATAGAAAAAGATGAAATTAAAATCACAAAACTTTGTAAAAGTGAAATAAATGTGAGCTTTAATCCAATATCAGACTGTATTATTATAGAGTCAAATATACACGAACAAGTATTTAGATGTCTTTTTTATGATTGTGATGGAAATATAACAGATTTTTTTTTTTCAATTAATGAAAGAATTTGCATAAAATCCAAAATGATAAAAAAAGGGAATTACATATTAATAATTGAAGATAAAAAAGGTGAAAAAATTGGAAAATTTGAATTAAACAAAAAGTAAAATATAATTTAGTCTTATCTTATTAATCGACTACCCTAAATCTACCAGTTTCGATAAACAATAAAATTCTTCTACGCACACTCTCCACTGATTCATTTTCCAGAGCGAATACGACATCATCTCCATTAAGCTTTCCCAAGGTATTTAGATCATTATCTGAAAGGTAAAAATCTTTAATAATCTTCACAAAAACTTCCTTAAGCACAGCTAACTGTGTAGAATTAAAATCAGATTTAGCCAAGAGATTTTGCTCTAACATAGTTGAACTCCATAAATGTCTCTTGCGAAATGGACGTGACTCATTTTCTTTGACAATATACCAAGATTCAATATTTGCGACTAAATTATGGAAAAACCTAATATTTCGTTTTGCAATTATTCCAGTAGATTTATACTGTGCGGATTTGTATTTGTTAAGAATCTCCTCCAATTCTTCTTCAGGCAATTCGGAAATTGCAAAACCAGTAGTATAAACCGTGTTAAAATAAATGAAAACATTTTTTTGATTACAAAACTCAACAAGCTCAGGAATTTCGTCCCAATTCTGCTGCATCGGGCAAACAGATATATTAACGTAATTATTTTTCTTTTTCGAGATTGCAATAAATTTGTCAATATTTTCCATTACGTTTTCGAATACAGCGTTTTTTCGAATAGACTCAAATCTTTCTTTCTTTAATGAATCGACCGAAATGCCGATATAAAAGTTACCACGCTCCAAATAAGATTTCACTTTATCATTAAATACAGTCCCGTTTGTTTGCAGGTTTATTTTACAATTTGGGTTCAATTTTATTATTAAATCCCATATTTCGTAATAAATACTAATAAGAAATGGCTCTCCACCCAAAAATTTTGCGACTTTCAAATTTGGAATAAATTCAGCTAATTGAGTTAAAAACTCAATGTTATATGGGTGTTTTAACTTTTCTAATCCTTGAGTTTTTGCTATAGACGAAGAAAATTCGCCATGACACATAGCACACTCGAGATTGCAAGTATTATCAAGTTCAAATATAATTTCAGATGGTACAAATTGTTGATCCTTTAAATTATCGTACAGTC
>JBBQCZ010000093.1:0-15568 GCA_038319215.1 Bacteroidales bacterium
CCTGCTCTAAATATAATTTTGCAGCATTGAAATGAACCTAATTGCACTCTTTTGCAATCATTACAAAAGTACAAAATAATGCAATGGGAAGCAAAAAAAACGGAATTTATTTTACTCTTTGAATAGTATTTTCTTTCCCAATCCGCCATTAAAGGCGGACAAGTTATTGGGAAAATACTTGGCAAGAGCTTTATTCGAGGGTAGCAAAAAAATCCACAGGAAAATCGACTTATTTTACAAATCTAAATTGTCTCATAAGCAAATTATAGCAACAATAGAAAACTGCAGCAAAAATTTGATATTTATCTATTGCAAATCAATTATATATACATTACTTTAGCAGAGAAAAAAAAGACATTCTGCATAATTGAATGACACCAATCAAGTTTTAACATTTAAGATATTGCATAAATAATATGAATATGTCATACGAATAATGTATTTAAGAATCGTACAAAAACAGAATATTGCAATGAAAGAATTAAATAAAATTGATATATTGAGAAGACTAGTCTTTGATGGTGCTATATTCAAAAAATTGCTTCTTGAAGAAAAGGTTTTGGATAGATTGGATTACGAATTATTAGTAATTAATAGTTTGAATTTATCGGGCTATTTTATTCTATATTCAAGAATTATTCAAGTCTGTAATGAATTAAAATTATTACTATCACCAGGTAGGGAAAGTTCTACAGGTTCTTTGGTTAACTATTGTTTAGATATTACAAAAATAAATCCTTTGGAATATGGTTTAATTTTTGAAAGATTTATTAATATAAAATCAAATACGCTAGCTGATATTGATATAGACATACCACAAGGAAGTCAATTAGCTGTTGTAAATAGATTAAAAGAAAAATACCCACAGTATAACGCTGATTTTATTGCATTTAATCCAGAGAGAAAAACAGATTATCAAGATGTTGTTTTTAATGGTTCTATTCTAAAAAAACATCCATGTGGAATTATTATTACAGAGGGGATAAAAACTCATAAAACATTTTCTTATAAAGGGCTTGACTATTATTATTTTTTAGATAATAATCATGATGATGTATTTAAATCTAAAATAGACATATTAGAGCTACCTTACCTAAATAAAATTCAACAAATTGTTGATATTGTTGGTAACAAGTATCACCCATACAAAATTCCATTAAATGATGAATCAGTTTTCAAATTGATTTCACTAGGAGATAATTCAAACTTATTTCAACTTGCCTCACCTTCCTTAAAAAGCAAACTTATCGATTTTAAAGTTAATGATATTAATGACTTAGCAATGATAAATGCAACATTTAGACCTAATTCTTTATCGTTACTTTACGATCTTGTTTTTTACAGAAGAAATTTTTTTACAAATAAATTTTACAACATAGATTTAAATAATATTCTTGCTGAAACAAATGGAATTCTAATTTATCAGGAAACATTTCTAGAAATACTAAACAAAATAGCGGGTGTATCATATGTAGAAGCAGATCTATGGAGATATCGATTGTTTAAATCAAACGATTTTGTTAGAACATTTAATGATTTTATTGACACTTATGATATAGCATTTAATTGCCTCAACAATCAGGATAAGACAAAACTCATGGAAATGATTAAAAATAATTATAGATCATTGTTTATAAAATCTCATGCTCTAAGCTATGCTATAATAGGTTATTGGGGAGCATTTTATAAAACGCACTTTTACAATGAGTTCCATGATATCTTCAAAGAATAGCTTTGCCCTACTTTGGTCAAATATCATATAAATCTATTAAGGCGTTATTTTAATTGATCAAGAAATAAATGTTATTAATTATTAGTAATTCTAAAAAATAACCTATATTCGCATCGGCTCTTTAACATAATTTTGCCTTTTAGTTTTGATCAAATTAATACAATGCTGTATTCGGCATTAAAGTAGAATTTTTCAGATTAACAATACACCAAATAGAAAAGATAGTTAAAGAGCCATTTTTTATGAAATCTATAGACATTGCATACAAAATAAAAAACAGAATCAGTGAAATAGAATCAGTCGAAGAATTAGTTTCATGGTTGAACATTGCAATAGAACAAAAACAATCTGATGAATTAATTACTGAAGAAGAGTTGATTTCATGCCTGTTTTTGGAGGATTACAACAAATTTTATAGAATTCTTTTGACAAAAAAGAATGGTGAGTTAAGAAGTGTATATATCCCAAATAAGACTTTAAGGAAGATATTAAATGTTTTAAAAGAAATATTCACGATTTTATACGACAATCTAGGTTCTGCACACGGCTTTATTATTGGGAAATCTATCATTACAAATGCATACCATCACACAGGCCAATTACTTGTTATAAATATTGATTTAAAAGACTTCTTTCACAGTATTTCACATGCAATGATAGAAAAATCATTACTTAGAGAATCTTATGGGTTCGCCAAAATGAATCCTGACATTCTAAATAAGATAATTATTTTGTGTACTCATTATGTTGATTATTATAACCAAAGTATTTTACCTCAAGGAAGTCCTGTATCACCAATACTTTCAAATATCGTTTGCATAAATCTAGATTATGCATTAAACCAGTTTGCGAGAAGAAGTGGTTTAAAATACACAAGATATGCAGATGACATAACCTTTTCGGGGGAATGCAGAAAAATGCCTAGGAGCTTCTATGCAGAACTAGAGTCGATATTAAAAGAAGAAGGACCATTTTCAATAAACAACAAAAAAACAAGATTACAATACAAATCTGGCAAACAAAAGGTTACAGGCTTGGTGGTTAATAAGAAAGTAAATGTGGATAGGAAATACATCAAAAATGTAAGAATGTTATTACATATTTATGAGAAATTCACTCCATTAGAAGCTAATAATATTTTCAAACATAATAGCAAAACGAACAATAAGTTGCATCAAGTTTTAAGAGGTAAAATTGAGTTTATTGGCATGGTGAAAGGAAAAAATAATTACGTGTATCTGAAAATGTTAGAAAGATATGTAATTAGGAAAGACGAACTCATAAAATTAGATAAACTTCAATTGTAAAAATTTAAAGAATGGATGAATGATGAAAACCTTTTCTTCGACACAAAATGAAACAACTGAAATTAATGACAGAATTTTTCGCAGGACATATTTTACAAGGAGTTGCAAAAAACATTGAAAACTCTAATGACAAAAATTATTGGTCGGAAATTGCTACTAACCTATCTAATTTCTATTGTCAGAACCCAACAATCAATAATCCTGACAATGAAACAGAACATCCCATATTTTCTGTTCTCGACAATCAAATTTCAAGGGGACTTCCAACAATTTCAAGCATATTTATTGAAAGAGAATTTGAAAGAATTTTTAAATTAACAGCTGAAAAAACAAATGGGATCGGAACAATTTCATTTGACTTTAACAATTCAAATTCTATTGATTTTTTGAAATGTTTGGTAATTGCAGATAACAGGACACAAGAATTAAACACCGAAAACACCTATAATAATTGGGAAGACCATGGAGGAAGCCCATTTGAAAAAGATTTTTTTCTAAATACAATTTCGAGTTTTGGACACAATACAAATCAACTTTTGCAACTTCAAAGAACTATGCCATCAGTTGTTGGAAAACAGACAGAAGATTTATTTGTACATCAAAATATTGATTTTCTAATTCAACTGCCAAAAGCCGAAGGTTTTAAAAATGGAATTGTAATCGAAATAGACGGGCAACAGCACAATGAACAAACACAAGAATTAAAAGACCGAAGAAGAGATTTTTTTGCTGACCAAAATAATTTTGACACAATAAGAATACTGACAAATCAAGTACATAATTTAACGGAATTACAATCTAAATCAATTAGAAATTATTTACAACACCCCTATTTTCAGACATTCAAACAAAATATAGACAGTCCAATATTTACAAATGAATTAGGTTTAGATTATTTGCAATTACATCTTTCTACATTTGGAATATCAAGAGTACAGAAAGCATTTTTAAAAGCACTTAAAAGTGGTTTATTAAATAAAAATGCGAAAAACTTGAATATTGCTATTATTGAAAGGGATTTACCTTGTGGTAAAATTGCAATTGATGATTTGTTATTACAGATAAAATATTTATCCAAATTACAAAATGAAAATGGTGAAGAATTGAAATTGCCAAATTTAGAAATTACAATATTTAATACCATTGAGTTTGCTAATGCAAAACTCAATGCTGATAATAACTGCCATATCTTCAATGCGAATTTTGATTTCCGCAATTATGATTTAGTTATTGATGTTTCTGTTCTCAACTATTCAACTTTTTTAAATCGACCAACGCAAAGTTTAGCACAAAATACTATTGCAATACGTTCCATTCATCATACTGAATATACTCGAACTTTTAATTTTCACAAATTCATTAAATACGAAAATGTGCCTGAAAGCAAAGAAGATAATAGAACGGAAAATCTTAATTTTTTCTTGCAATCATTTTTCAGAAAAACAAGTTTTAGAGAAGGGCAAATCGAAATATTATCAAAAGCCTTACAAAAAAGAAATCCAATTGCACTTTTGCCAACAGGTGCAGGAAAATCATTGACTTACCAAGTTGCATCACTTTTACAAGCAGGATTAATAATTGTAATTGACCCAATTAAAGCTTTGATGAAAGACCAAAATGAAAACCTTAAAAATGTTTTCATTGATGCTACAACTTACATTAATTCAACATTATCCGCCAAGGAAAAAGAACTAAATTCAAATAAATTTATAAATGGCAATTATTTATTTGCTTTTGTATCGCCAGAACGATTTGTAATAAATGATTTCAGAAACAAAATAGGAAGTGTAAAAACACGAAATAAAAATTTTGCATTTTGTGTTATTGATGAAGCACATTGTGTTTCAGAATGGGGACACGATTTTAGAACAGCATATTTAAAACTTGGAGATAATTCAAGAGCATTTTGTTTTTCAGGGCATAATGGAGAAACTATTCCAACATTAGGACTCACAGGAACTGCATCTTTTGACGTTTTAAGTGATGTTCAAAGAGAAGTAGGATTACAAAACAATAGTGATATTATCAGGCCAGAAAAATTAGAAAGACAGGAATTAAAATTTAAAGTAAAAAATATAAATGTAAATTCAGCAGGTATTGGGAATAACTTTTGGGAAAGATACAATGCAGTGTATGAGGCTACAAAGCAAAGTATACTAAATATTCTAAACTACGACTTGATTTCTGAACCGCATTTGAAAGAATGTAATGCAAACTCATTTCCTGAATTTATAAAATTTGATGGGATAAATTCAAATTGTGGGATTATATTTTGTCCTTATTCAGGTACAGGAAATTTTGGTGTGCAGAGTATTGCAAACTATTTAAAACTGCAATTTCCAAATATTGCACACTTAATCGGAGAATATTATGGTAGTGGAGATAGTTCATCATTAGAACAAGTACAAGATAAATTCAAAAGCAATGAAATTACTTTATTAGTTGCTACCAAGGCCTTTGGAATGGGTATTGACAAGCCAAATATTAGTTTCACTTTACATATTACGCATCCAATTTCAATCGAAGGATTTTATCAAGAAGCAGGGCGTGCAGGTAGAGATAGAAAAAATGCAGTATGTTATGTTTTACATTGCAATAATTTATTAGTACCAAATTCAAAAGGTAAAGATGTTTCAGTTGCACGAAATATACAAGATACATTCCTATTTAATTCATTTAGAGGAAGTGATTATGAAAAAAGTGTTACACTTGAATTATTAGACAAAATCACATTTCCTCATACATCAAATAAAGACCAAACCCAAGATGTTATTTTTTCAGATTTGGGTCGTGAAGTAAGATTTGGGAAACCGTTTCCAAATCCTAATCCTACAATGGTTTACATAAATGGTGGCGAATTTGGTCAAACTTATGGCAGAATAAGATTTAATGGACTAATACCTGAAACCAACGGAAATAATATGTGTTCAGAAGTTGAAGCGACTCAACTTTTAAATTCAATGACACAATTTATTAGAAGCACAAACCCGAACAACTTAAATCTTTTAGAATGGATGCAAATTGTAAATGTTACACCTGAAAAGCAAGGCATTGAATATATTATTAGTCAAATTCCAAATAATCAAACGAGTGTAATTACAATTGGGTTAGAAAATAATGGCGTGCAACAAATATTAGAAAATCTTAATGAAAACTTCAATCCATTTTTCGATTATTCAATGGTTAAAAATTCTACGAATTTTTGCCAAAGCGACAATGATTTTATAATAAATCTCAAAACAAATTACAGAAGTACATATGGCAATAATTATACAATTACTTTTTCAACACAACAAACAGATGAATTGAAAGAGTTCTTTAAACAAGTAAGACAAGAGCAAGATACCTTCAAAATTGTTTATCGGTTGTCAATTTTAGGTGTCGTAAAAGACTACACAATTGATTATGGAGCAAAATCAATAAATGCCATTTGTCAAAATCAAACATCCGAAGAAATTTATTTAAACCTTTATACTCATTTCAAAAGGTATTACCCTGAAAACTATGTAGCCTCCTTAATGCAAAATGCTCGAAATGGAGAACAAAGATCAGCATTAAGAAATTGTATAAATACCTTAATTGATTTTACATACGACAATGTTTTTAGCAAGAGAGAAACTGCATTAAATAATATGTCTGATACTATTGATAAAGCAATTTTTAAAACTTTATCCTTAACTAATTTAAGCAGACAAGAAGCAGAAGAAGCAGGGAACAAAGAATTTTTACAAATTGTGAACGACTATTTTGATTCTCAATTTGTAGATGAAATAAGAGAGATTACTGAATTTGGTAGCAAATTAGACTTTTCTGTATTTGAACATTTTGCGAACAAAGCAATTAACAACGACCAATTAAGACAGCTTGAAAATTCAGCAAGAAGGAGTTTAGAATCCTACAATAAGAACCCATTAATTTCATTAATGCAATATTATTCTGCAACAATGATTAACAATACTGATAATTCAGAATTATTAAACCGAACAAAAGATTTATACATTGTTGATAATGGATTTTCATTTGAAGAATTTGACAATATTCTTATACAGGTTGAAAATTACATAAAAGAAAAAGATGTAAATTCATTGGCTGGTCACCACAAGAATATTCAATCTGTTTTAACAAAGCAAGTTTTAAATCATTTCGTAACAACTAACAAAAAAATACTAAAAGAATATGTTTAAAGAATTAGACGACAATTTAAAATCGATGAACGGAGAATTATCGAAACTACAAAGTGCAGTTGAACATATTGCCCAATCAAAAAATGTAGCAGAACAAGCTGTACAAACAGCTTCACAATTACAAACATCGTTTAATACTCATTTGACAAGTGTTACAGAAGATGTTAGTAAAATTTTAGAACCACATAAACAATTGATAAAAGCAACTGAAACTTTGACAAGCACAATAACAGCAATTGACTTTCCAAGTCGTTTAGACAAACAAGACAAGGAAATAAATTTATTGAAAACACTTTTATTTGTTGTGTGTGGACTTGTATTAATTGGAACAGTTGCAACAATCTTAATCTTAATAAAATAGGTTGCCGAGAAAAGGAACGAACCAATAACAACGTGTATAAAACATTTGGCAGCCGGCTTAAAATATTAGCGATAGAAAATCCTCTCAACATTGTTAATAAAATCCCTCCAACTATTTATCAACATCGAATGAAAAAGAGTGCTTTAGGATGTATTTTTGCAATACTGAAAAAAGAAAATATTTTAAAGCTGGTTAGGAGTTCATTATGAGTGGAGAAGCGCATAGAAGTATAGATGTTGACGTATTTAAGGAGATTTTGGAGAATGAGTTTTTTACTGGTGACAGGAATGGAAACGCTATACCGGACCTCTTGGATCTGGTAAAGAAAACAAACACAATTGAAAAAAGAATACCTGGTATTGATCTCGATATAAAAAAGGAATTAGCAAAAATTAAATTCAAGCAATACGGTTTTAAAAATAAAACTGATTTTGCTTTTGAGTGCAAACAAGATGTTTTCGAAAATGAAACGATAATATCTTTGGTCCCTCAGAAAGTTTATGAATTAGAGGATACTGTAAAGAGTTTGCCGGTTCCATATTGTGAAAAAGGCAGGAAGCTTTTAATGCTTTTGTCAGATACTTATGAGAGACTCAAGATTAAATCAAAAAATATACTGCAGAACACTACAAGCGATGATCAAATTACACATTACGCAAAAAAGAATATTCAGATAGCACTTCGTAATTGTTACGATGCAAGAATGTTACTTGTTAAAATACAGAAAACAAAAAACAGGGATGCAATCTTTCTGGTTTTCATGGCAAATGTGTTTATGATAAATGTAGTGGCATATTTAACGAAAATGTTTAGCTCCTATTATTCAGATGCTAAAAACGATAAAGGCAGACAAAAAGTAGAATTATATGATGTAATGGATCTTAATGTTATCATGGAGCCAGAAGCAGAATATAAAGTTAAACAAAAAATAAAGGATGCGGAAGATGACATAGATTTTCCAAAAATCGTATGGAATAAACAGACAAATCAATTATTAACTGCGATATATGATATATACCATTTGAAGGATGAAGAAAACAATCCTTTATTAGGAATAGACATGAAAAATCTTCAGGATTTAGTTCAAAAGATATTTTTGGATAAAAATAGAAAAACACTTAATAGATTGACGATAAAAACATGTTTGAGTGAGAGCCGAGAAGACAAAAGATCACAAGGAAACAAAAGAATTGACGTTAAGAAGTATTTTGAGCCCTAAAATCGACAAAAAAAGTCTTCCGAAAATAAGATAAAAGTCTTCGATTATGCGAAGACTTTTTCATTTTATGCGAAGTCTTTTTGGTTTTAGCGAAGACTTTTTTTTGTGAAAAAAGTTAATTCGCTTTGTATGAACAACTTAAAAAATAAAAAGTCTTCTGGCACTTCAGAAGACTTTTTTTGTGCCATTTTGATTAACTAATTGAATAACAGCGAATTAAAAAATAATTAAAAAAAGACTTCGCAGAAGACTATTTAGACTTTTCTGATATTATACTATTGCAAAAGGTTTTTGTTGCAACAAAAACAATTCGCCCGAAACAGTATTGGCCATACTGGGGCTATTGTTAAATTTTTTAAACCTTTTTAAAATGAATGTAATAACAATTGAATCGGATGCTTTCAGACAAATTATTGACAAGCTACAAGGACTTGAGGACAAGTTCATAAAAATGAAAATGGAAGCGGACACTCCTTTGAGTGAACGTTGGCTGGACAACCAGGATGTAATGTTGCTGTTAAAAATTAGTAAAAGAACTCTTCAAACTTATCGTGACGAAAGAAAAGTGCCTTTCTCACAGGTTGGGAATAAGCTGTATTACAAAGCAACGGATATTGAGAAATTCCTCAAAAAGAATTACAATAAAATCAATAATTTTTAAAAGTACCTGACATGAAAGAAATAAGCATTTACGAACACTTTAATAAAGTGATAGACAATAAGTCATTAGATGAAATATTGGACCAGGTACGAAAAGGGAAATACAAAGACCAGGTTGAAAAGCTCAGAGCTTTACTAAACAAAGGACTTGAAAAGGAATACACTACAAGTAAAAAATCTCTACCAGCTTTTACTCCTTCCGGCAAATTCAACGGTGGTAGGAAATTGGAGTTTCTTCAGGAATACTCAAGAATACTAATACTCGATATTGATAAAATTGAAGACTTAAAAAGCATTAAAGCAAAAGCAAAGAAATGTATTTATACACTTGCATGTTTTGAAAGTCCAAGTGGCAAAGGCATAAAAATACTTGTACGAACCGACAACAGTGTAACAAAACATCGCGAAGCTTTTCTACGAGCACAATCATATTACGAAAAAGTATTGGGTGTGCAAATAGATCCATCTGGCAAAGATGTTACTAGATTGTGTTTTGTCTCTTACGATCCTGATTTGTATTTCAATAAATTATCTGAGATATTCAAGATTGAAGCTGAGAAAAACATGAAGAGTGATATTGTTAAACTAATAGAGCAATTGGATGGCAGAAGATTGGATATTTCAAGCAATTATGATGACTGGATTAAAATCGGCTTTGCCCTGGAGTCAGAGTTCGGAGAATCTGGAAGAAATTATTTCCATGAAATAAGTAAATACAATAGTGATTACAATCCGGAAACTTGTAACGAACAATACAATAAGTGCCTGAAAAACAACAGCAGCGGAATAACAATCAAAACGCTTTACCATATTGCAAAACAGCATGGTGTTGTAATTCATTCATTAAATCAAAATGCAAATTCAGATGTTCCAAAATCAGATGACACGAGTGCACCAAAGGAAAAAGTAACTTCAAATAAATTTATTATAACAGAGAAGTATCTAAGCAAGTATTTTGATTTGAGGTATAATGTTGTTAGTAATAAATTTGAGTACAAGAAAAAGGATGATGAAGATTGGGGCGAAATGAACGAAAATAATATGTTCATTAAATTACAAAAGGACAATATAAATATAAGTCTTAATCATTTGATAGCATTGCTAAAATCTGACTTTGTTCAGAAATACCATGTTTTTAGAGAGTATTTCGAAAGCCTGCCAGAATGGGATGGAATGACAGATTACATTTTAAAATTGTCGTCATTTTTAATTACACACGATAGAGAAAGACTTGATAAGCATTTTAAGAAATGGATGGTAAGAGCTGTTAAGACTGCAATAGATGATCAGTATTTTAACAAGCAAGCATTTGTTTTGGTAAGCATGAAGCAGAACAGTGGGAAATCGACTTTTTGCCGTTTTCTTTGCCCTCCAATTTTGGGTGATTATATTGCTGAAAGTATTGCCACCGACAAAGATAGTTTGATTGCAATTACCGAGAACTTTCTCATCAATCTTGACGAACTTTCACAAGCTGACAAGTCTGAAATAAATACTTTTAAATCATTGTTCTCCAAGGATAAAGTAAAAGCCAGGCTGACTTATGACAAAAGGCCGACAGTGCATTCACGTAGAGCAAGTTTCTTGGGTTCCACCGACAGATGGGAATTCCTAACAGATGAGAATGGATCTGTAAGGTGGCTTTGTTTTGAGGTTGAAAGCATTGATTGGAAATATTCTTCAGAAGTTGACATCAATAAAGTTTGGTCACAAGCCTATCACCTACTTAATAGAGTAAAGTTTGATTTTGAACTTTCAGCCGAAGAAATAAAGGAAAATGATTGGGTTAACAAAAGGTTCCAGGTATCTAGTCCAGAACGTGATCTATTGATGAAGTTTTTCAAGCCTGCAGATGAACAGACTGGAGAGTTTAGAACAGCAACCGATTTATTAGAATTCATTAGTCAAAGAACATCAATAAATTTAAATCCTGTTAAAATCGGAAAGGAATTGAGGTTTTTAGGTTTTGAGAGAATCTCTAAGCGGATTACTGATAGTGTTCCAGTTTATGGGTATTATGTTGAAGACTTGGCAAATAGATAAAGCCAATTCGAATTTTGAAAAGCCTGTTACAAACTAGATTTGTAGCAGGCTTTTTCTTTTTAAAACGTGTAAAAATCTTTCAGACCTCTGTCATTTGAAAAAAAAGCAAAAAACAAAAAAAAATACCAAAAAATGCTAAAACCACTTACTACATCACTACAAACTTCTATAAGCATTGAGAATAAAGAATAATAGAGTAGTAAGCTTATTTTTTTTATTTACTACAAGTTACAACAGAAAGTTAAAACTAGTAAAAATAGTAAGTAGAGTAAGTGGATTTTTGACCTTACGACAACACTTACAATGCAGATAATCAACACATTAACAATGCTTGAGTAAGGTAGTAGGCGGATTTTGAAAAAAAAGTTTTTTTACGGAGAAAAAAGAACTATAGAATTTTACTTGATGATTTTCAAGATGAGCTATTATTTGCCCTTGTTTTGATTTCAATTTAGCTAAATTTCATTACATTTGTCACAAGTATGATAAAACAATATTTAAATGATGAAAAGCAGGTTTTGTGAGTGAATTAGACAGCTAAGAGAAAAACAAAATTTCTATTTGTGACAAGTATCACCATTGATTGAAATGGGAAAAGATCAGTTGTTAAAACAATTTATAAGAATATTAAGAATAAAAAATGAGCATGAACATATTAAAATACGAAAGTGAAGTTTGGAAAACAGCGGACTTACTCATTGGTGCAGGTATCAAGCAAAGTGATTTTCCTAAATATATGATGCCATTTTTCGCACTTTTATTGGTCGAAAGCAGATTGATTAGAGAAGCTGATAGACTAGAAACTGAGGTTGGCAGAGACAATATTGAAGATTTTATTGAAATCTTTAATTTGGAAGGATTGGGTTACAATGATTATGTAATTCGTGAAAAGAAAACTCTAAAAAACATTTGCAAGAATGATAAGACTTTTGATGTTGATTTTCATTCCTACTTGAAAGCATTTGATGGAGAAACAAAATATTTACTAGGCGTTGACAAAGGCACAGAAGAAGAAAAGTTTTTGGATATTTCTGGCATTGCAGGGCAGCTAAAAAAGAAACGCATTTTATTTGACACAGTTAAGGCATGGAGTGAAATTGATTTAACTCCTTTCAACAACTCAGAAATAACCACGCTTGAAGAACACATCAAACGCAAATGGGCTGACATTAGTGCCGAAACCGCAGGTGAACAATACACTCCTGACGATATTATTTCTTTAATCTCTGAAATTATTGCCACTAAAATTGAAGACAATGGAAAGTTCTTAACCATTTATGACCCAACCTGTGGCGGTGGTAATTTGCTTTTTGGTGTGGAAGACAAAATACAAGAAATCTACCCTAACCGACCTACTGCCACTTACGGACAAGAATGGAACGGCACTTTATTCGCCTTAGCAAAAATTGAAAGTAGATTTAGAAAAGATACTGCCATTGAATACGGAAACACACTTACCGACATTGGCAAATTTTGGGATAAAACCTTTAATATAGTTGTAGCCAATCCGCCTTATGGCGTGGACTGGAAAGGATACGAAAAAGACATCAAGAACGACACTACCAAAAGGTTTGTGGCTCTGCCTTCTATATCTGACGGACAATTTTTATTTACCCAACACATCTTGCACAAATTGGCTGACGATGGAATGAGCATTGTGGTTCATAATGGTTCTACATTGTTTAGTGGCGATGCAGGAAGTGGCGAAAGCAATATCCGCAAACACTTTTTCGAAAAAGACTGGGTAGAAGCCATTGTGCAAATGCCAACAGATGAGTTTTTTAATACAGGCATCTACACTTACCTATGGATATTTAATAAAAATAAACCTGCCGAAAGAGAAAACAAATTAATTCTCATTAATGCAAGTGAGTTAAATATCCCATTAAAGAAAAGCAAGGGAAAGAAGCGTAAAGAAATGGACTTGCCAAACCGCACTAAAATTGTGCAAGCTCTTACGGATTTTCAAGACAATGATTTTGCAAAAGTGTTTAATAAATGGAATTTCTATTTCAATAAACAAAGCATAATGCTTACCAACATTGACGAAAACGGCAAATCCATTGAAATGGGTGCAAAAACAAGTAAAGACGGAGACGGTAAAGAAGAAAAATCTATCAAGCTCACTCCAACAAAAATTACACAGACTAATTCGGACACTGAGTCAGTCGAATTGACTGAATTTGATATTACCACTTTTGATAAAACCAAATACAGCAGTTTAGAAAATTACTTTGAAACGGGCATAAAGCCGCTATTGGCAGAGCTTGACTACAAAGAGAAAAACCTGACTGTATTTACAAAAGTTGCCAGCTACCAGTACGATGCTGACAAAGACACCATATTTGAACAAACTAAAAAAGGAAAAACCGAATTGGGTTGCGGTAAAATTGTGATTAAAGCCAGTTTAAAAAAGGACAGCAAAACCAAGCAAGCAAAGGGAATAAGCATTACAGCCGAACTCACCAAAGATTTACAAAAGGATTATGAGATAATACCATACAGCCCCAATGAAGCAACGAACAAAAAAAACATTGCTGATTTTATGGCTAAGTATGTTACCAAACCATTTGAGTACATAGACAATGTAATTGGTGTTGAAATTAACTTTAATAAAGTTTTTTACAAGCCGGTGAAATTGGAAGAATTATCAACGCTTACTTCACATTTAGATAATCTGGAAAAGGAATTGAAGAAACTTGAAAATGATTTAGCTTTATGATGAAGTATGAAAAATATAAGCCAAGTGAAATTGATTGGATTGGAAATATTCCAAACCATTGGACTATTCAACGTATAAAGGATGTAATAGTAAAAATAGGAAGTGGTGTAACACCTAAAGGGGGTAGTGAAGTTTATGTTAGTGAAGGCATTCCACTTTTAAGAAGTCAGAATGTTTATGACGATGGATTAAGAATAGACGATGTTTCATTTATTGATGAAACAACTCACGGTAAAATGAAAAGCTCTCAATTAAAGCCAAATGATATTTTGATAAACATTACGGGGGCATCAATAGGAAGAACTTGCGTTATTCCCTATTCAATGCCAAGAGCTAATATAAATCAACATATTATTTTTCTAAGGGTAAAGCAAAAGTTAGTGCCTTATGTTTCTAATTATTTTAAAACAAATTCAGTAAAAGAATACATCAACTTAATTCAGGCAGGAACTTCAAAAGAAGCCTTAAATATGGGGCAGACTTTGAATGTTCCAATTATTCTACCACCCATCTCAGAACAAACCGCCATTGCCCAATACCTTGACACCAAAACCCAAGCCATTGACAAAAAAATAAACCTGCTTACAAAAAAGGCAGAAACTTACAAAAAACTACGCAAAAGCATTATCAACGATGCAGTATGCAAGGGTTTGGATAAAGGTGTGAAGTTGAAGGAAAGTGGAATTTACTATATCAACTCAATTCCTATTCATTGGAAAGTTGAGAGAATTAAAGACCAATTTTACATAGGAAGGGGTAGAGTAATTGGGCAAGAAGCATTGGTTGAAAATGCAAAATACCCAGTTTATTCATCACAAACAGAAAATAACGGATGTTTGGGATTTATTGAAACATTTGATTTTGACAAAGATCTTTTAACTTGGACAACTGATGGTGCAAATGCAGGAACCGTTTTCAGAAGAAGCGGAAAATTTAATTGCACTAATGTTTGTGGCACTTTAATTCCAAAGAAAAAGAATTTGGACTTAAACTATGTGGTATATGCCTTACAAGAAAGTGCAACTCACAACAAGCGGATAGATACAAATGGTGCAAAAATCATGAATAATGAAATGGCAGTTATTCATATTGCTTTTCCTCCTGTGGAAGAACAAACCTCCATTGCCAACTATTTAGACGAGAAAACAAAAAAAACTGATGCCATTGTAACCAACATCGCAAAGCAAATTGATACGTTGAAAGAACTTCGCAAAACGTTGATTAACGATGTAGTTACAGGCAAAATAAAAGTAACGGAGGAGTAATTATGGATAAAAATTTAACAAATTCAACTATCGTTCGGCAAAATATTTTAAACAATAAATATGCTGTTCAGGAAA
>JBBQCZ010000094.1:0-15524 GCA_038319215.1 Bacteroidales bacterium
AACAGTCTGCGAACCTGGTCCACCATAAACATACATAAATACTGGATTATTTTTTCCTTTCATTTTTGCAGGTTTAATCATCCAACCATTTAGCTCTGTACCATCTTCAGTTTTGAAAGTAAAAAATTCTTTTTTGCAGAATTTGTAATCCTCTGTTGCTTTCTTAACCAAAGACTTATTAGTTTCCAATTCACGTATCATTTTGCCAGTATTGTCATTCAGCGTGACAAGGCTAGGAGTATTTGCATCGCTCCAGTCGCTAATAAAATATTTAAACCCATTGCTGAATGAAGCATCATTAGTACCTACTTTGTTAGTTAATAATTTTAAATTATTCCCTTCTAAATTTATTGAATATACTTCACGATTTAAAGGCGACGACTTTGCAGCTTGGAAGTAAACCAATCCGTTAACTTCATCGACACCATAAAAAGCTGTAACTTCCCAGTTTCCTGAAGTTATTTGTTTAACTTCTTTTCCATTCATATCATAAAGGTAAATATGACGAAATCCACTTCCTTCGTGAGAGTATATAAAGTGTTTGTTATCATCTAAAAAAGTAAGATCGTCATTAATCTCTAGATATTTTGGATCGGTAAGAGTAAGTACAACCTTAGAACTACCAGTTTCTGCATTTACAAAATACAACTCATATTTATTCTGTAATCTGTTAAGTTTTACAGCTGAAAGAAGATTTGCATCGTTTGTGAATTTAAGACGAGGAATATACATATCGTTTAAATCACCCATATCGGCTGTAATGGTTTTTCCAGTTGCAACATCTACTATATGCAGACTTACTTTTGAATTTTCTTCGCCAGCTTTAGGGTATTTATAATCGTAATTTACGGGATATAATTCTCCGTATTGAATAAAACTAAACATTTTCACATTGGATTCATCAGTTTTCAAGAAAGCGATTTTAGTTCCATCGGCCGACCAATCATAAGCTTTATTGTAACTAAATTCTTCTTCGTAAACCCAGTCAGGAGCACCATTTATTATTTTATTCCATTCACCATCTTTTGTTAACTGAATCTCTTCAGCATTTGCAACAGTTATATCTTTTACATAAATATTATTTTCGCGCACAAAAGCTATTTTTGTTCCATCAGGAGAAAATGACGCGAGTTGTTGTTTCCCTTTTTCAGATAACCTTAACAATGATTTAGCAGCAATATCATAAATAAAATACTCGGCTTTAAATGAGTTACGATAAATCGGTTCATATTGAGCGCTAATAAGTATTTTTGATTCATCAGCACTAAATTCATAATCAAAAATCCAATCTAATTCTTCTACTTTAAAGTCAGCTAAATTAAACAAAGTTTCTACTTTATCGCCAGTGATGTAACTGAATTTAGTTATTGAATTACGGGCCATACTAAAATTTGTGTAATGAACACCATCTTTCATAGAAACTAATCCATAAACTCCGTTTTCTCTGAATGTTCCTTTTTTGTAAAGATCATCCACGGTAATCTCGGTTTGAGCAAATAAAGTGTGAGGCATAATTAAAGAAAATGCCAGAAAAACAACACTTGCAATTAATAGTAGTTTTTTCATATTATTCAGTTTTAATTAGTTGATTTTATAAATTCTTCAATAAAAGGCTTGACTTCTTCGAAGCTTTCTTCGAGCTTCATCATTTCTATCGCAAAGAAATCAAAAATTTCTGTCCAATTTTCTTTTTTATAAATATTTACATTTTCCAATTGCTTATATACAGCGCAAACCTCTTTTTCGTTTTCCAAAATTAGTTGCTCGTTCCATATCCAATCTTCGCCCAGAATGTCAGTGTACAACAATTCATATTCCTTAAGTTTTACAAAAACATCAAATCGTTTATCTTCGCTTTTATTCTCAATTGACAATAACACACGAGCATAACTTCGATTAATTTCGAATTTAAGTAGAAAATCTTTAATTCCAGTATCGTACAACAACCACTTACGATGAGCCCCTAAATACTTACGAGAATAAACATCAAATGCTATCCAAAACTCTTTTCGTATTTTCGCAGCTTCTTCTTTGCTGTACATTATATAATTAGTTTAGACAAAAATAAAAAATCAATTTATTAAAACTACAGTTTTCCCTTAAAGAAATCTTAAAGTTTATACTTTCACAATATAATTTCAACTCCTAATTTTCAAAATTATTCTTCTCTTGCATATTTACAACAACAAAATCGACTTAATAGACAACTAAAGTTTGGGATAAAAAAGTTTATGTGCATTTCAAGAATAACAAAAATTTCGTAGATATTTTTACGATTCGTCCTAAATTCAGGTTAAAAGTGCAACAAATCAATCCACAAAATTGGAATTAATGCAAAACAACAGAGTAAATATAATTTTAAAAATATAATTTTTAAATTTTCAATAAATTATTTATTAAAACTCTTAATATTTTAGCTGTTTAAGTTATTTTTGACAAATATTAAACAAATTTGAAAAGCAAAGTCCATATAGTATTATTTTCTGCGATTGCCTTTTGGGTTGCGATATTACTGTTTTTTATTTTCAGTTTACCGAAACCGTTATTTGAAGATCCATATTCGACGGTAGTACTTGACAGAAATGGCGAATTACTAGGAGTAAAAATTGCACCTGATGGCCAATGGCGATTTCCTGAGACCAATATTGTAAGTGATAAATTCGAAACGTGTATTACCACTTTTGAGGATAAAAGATTTTACTATCATTTGGGAGTAGATCCTATATCAATGTTTAGAGCCATTAAACAAAACTTGCAAAGTAGAAAAATTGTGAGTGGTGGTTCTACCTTAAGCATGCAAGTTATCCGACTTTCTAGGAAAGGTCAATCTCGAACGATTTTCGAAAAATGGATTGAAGCAATTTTAGCATTAAGACTTGAGCTTGCTTATTCAAAAAAAGAAATTTTATCATTATACGCATCACATGCTCCATTTGGTGGAAATATAGTTGGCATAGAAGCAGCAGCATGGAGATACTTTGGTCGAAGTCCTTTGGAATTGTCATGGGCAGAGAATGCAATGCTTGCAGTATTACCAAACGCTCCATCAATGATTAATACGGATAAAAACAGAGATTTACTAAAAGTAAAAAGGGATAATCTTCTAAAAAGACTATTCACAAACGGGGAAATAACAGAAACAGAATTAACGCTCGCCATTGACGAAGAAATTCCAGACCATCCTCTACCCTATCCTATGTATGCTTATCACCTAGTGAACAGAGCATCTGCAGAATATTCTAAAGCAACTCATAAGATAGAGACCAGCATCGATTTATCTTTACAAAAACAGGCAAACGAAATTATAGACATTTATAATCAACGATATTTAAGAAACAATATTAATAACATTGCCTGTTTAGTTATTGAAGTTGAAACGGGTAATGCAGTTATTTATGTAGGGAATGGAGATATCAACTCGAATATTCCCGAAAAGGCAGTTGATATGATAACTGCCAACCGAAGCACAGGAAGTATTCTAAAGCCATTCCTTTATTCTGCAATGTTAAGTGCCGGTGAAATGTTACCAAAAACGCTTTTAAAAGACATTCCGACTAAAATGGGCAGTTTCTCGCCTGAAAACTTTGATAGAGAATTCGATGGAGCAGTCCCAGCAAACGAAGCTTTAGCAAGATCATTAAACATTCCATTTGTTTATATGTTGAAAGATTATGGGATTATGCGATTTTTGTACATACTTCGAGGTCTTGGTTTAAATTCAATAAATAAGAGTTCCGATCATTATGGATTATCGCTAATTCTTGGAGGAGCAGAAGCCAATTTATGGGATATTTGTGCTGCTTACGCCTCAATGGCAAGAAGTTTGAAACATTTTAACGAAATTCAGTCGCGCTATAACTCATACGACTATCATCCTGCGGGATATTTAAGAAGCCAAGTAAATGATGAAAGTGAAAATATTATAAAAGAAACAAGTTTTTTGTCAGCTGCATCGATTTATTTTACATTTGAAGCAATGAGTTCACTAAACAGACCTGGACAAGAAAAGCAATGGCAAACATTTTCTTCAAAACAAAAAGTATCATGGAAAACAGGAACTAGTTTTGGGTTTAAAGATGCTTGGTCGATAGCTGTAACGCCAGATTATGTTGTTGGTATTTGGGTGGGAAATGCAACTGGAGAAGGCAGAAACGGAATAACAGGGATTAGAGTTTCGGCTCCTGTTTTGTTTGACATTCTAAATATTCTACCTAATTACAAAGCATGGTTTGAGATGCCTTATGATGAAATGATTTACGCAGAAGTATGTAGTAAAAGTGGTCATATTGCAGGACAATATTGTACAGAAAAAGATTCTGTTTGGATACCAGCTGTTGGAGTAAATTCCGATGTATGTCCTTATGACAAGAACATAAACTTAGATGCAAGCGGTATGTATCAAGTAAATTCTGATTGTTATTCTGTTGACCAAATGCAGCAACAATCATGGTTTGTTTTACCTCCAACAATGGAAGCATATTACAGAATTTCAAACTCGTGGTATAGAACTTTACCACCATTTTTAGAAAATTGTTCTGATAATAATTTAAAGCCTACTGAGGTTATGGAATTAATCTATCCAAGCCAACTAACACGCGTTTACATACCAGTAGATTTAACTGGAGACACATTACCGGCAGTTTTTAAGGCTGCTCATAGAGATGATAATTCAATAATTTATTGGTATATCGATGCAAAATATTACGGGAATACAAAAGATTTTCATGAAATGGGATTTAAGCTACCACCTGGCAATTATACTCTTACTTTAATGGATGACAAAGGGAATAAAATTTCGAAGAAGTTCGGAGTTGTGAGTAGGGATTAGAGGTTTCGGGAAGATGGCACTTCGACACACACATGCCAGGGCTTTGGCTGCTTAGGAACCGCGGAGGACGGAAGACCGAAGACGGAAGACTGAAGACTGAAGACCGAAGTAGGAAGACCGAAGACCGAAGACGGAAGACGGAAGACGGAAGACGGAAGACTGAAGACCGAAGACCGAAGTAGGAAGACCGAAGTAGGAAGACCGAAGACCGAAGACCGAAGACCGAAGTAAGGGGTAAAATTAGCTAAACTCGAATCCGCAGCGGCGAAGCCGACGCGTAAGAAGATGTACGAGTAAAAAAAAATGTTTTTTCACAAATCCTCAAAAAATTTCTTTATAGACGATTATATGTTCAATGGAACGTGGAATGTCTTGGTAAAGTAGCAGGCAAGTTAAATAATTAAAAAATAATCGTCAATAAAAACGAAACTTTTAACGCATGACATTCAGAAAGTTTTTACCAATGCGAACTGTTCCTATAAAAACTTTTTTTCAACAAATTCTTTAAAAGCTTCCTTATACTGTTCGCTAATAGGAACATATATTTTGTTGTAATATATTATTCTATTTCTTTCAATCGTGGTAATGTTATCAAGATTTACTATGTATGAACGATGAATACGCATAAACTTATCCGATGGCAAGGCTGTTTCTAAACTTTTCATTGTCATTAAACTCATAATTGGTTTTTCGCCGTTTACAAATATTTTCACATATTCACTAGCACTTTCAACAAAGTCTATTTTAGCTAATTCCAATTTATGTATTCTACCATCTGCTTTCACAAAAATATAGCCATCACTTTCTAATGATTTTAGGTTTTCTTGCTTGTTTTTATTCCACACTACTTGAGCTTTATTTGCTGACCGCAAAAAATCATTATAGCCAATTGGCTTAAGCAAATAATCTACAGCATTTACTTTATAACTGTCAACAGCATATTCGCTATAAGCAGTTGTAAAAATAATCATAATATCAGTTGGTAAAGACTTAACTAGCTCCATGCCACTCATTTCGGGCATATTAATATCAACAAAAATTAAGTCTGGTTTTAAATCTGCAATTGAGTTTAGAGCATCGAATGCATTTTTACATTCAGCAATCAGATTTAAGAAAGGAGTTTTTCGCACATAATCAGAAATTTGTTTAAGCGCATAAGGCTCGTCATCTATAGTAATGCAATTTATTTTCATGTCAGAGGGATGCTAATTTTAACTGTAAAGTTATTATTTGTATCGGATATTTCAAAGCTATAGTTCTCGCCAAACAAAACATCAAATCGACGTCGTGAATTTTCAAGTCCAATTTTCTTTTCGTTATTTTCGGTAGTCTTACCAGATTTTGAGTTACTAACACTAAAAAATAGTTTTTTCATATCTGATTCGATCTTAATATTTACATAGGAATTACCAGATGTAGTTACTCCATGTTTAAATGCATTTTCGACAAAACTCACAAATAATAAAGGTGGTATTTTATAGTCGGTAATATTTAAAGGATATTCAAATTTTATTTCAACATTATCATGTACTCTAATTTTCATTAATCCAATATAATCATTCAAAAATTGAATTTCATTCTTAACGCTGTAGTTTTCGTTATCGCTATCATAAAGCAATACTCGCATTAACTTCGACAACATTACAACAGACTCTTTCGCCATATCCTTGTCATACTCAATTAAAGCGTGAATATTATTTAGAGTGTTCATTAGAAAGTGAGGGCTTATCTGATTTTTTAGAACCTCTAGCTCGGTTTGCAACTTTTCTTTCTGCAGCTGTTCATAATTTCTTTTATCCTCGAACCAAAAAGTTAGAATTTTAAATGCATTATTGAAGCCGAGAACCAAAACAGAAAAAATTACATTATAAAAGAATTTGTTCAAAAACTCCAGAAGGAAATTTCCATTTTGATCGGGTGGCATTTTCAGACGAGGCATTCTTGGGCGAGGAATATCCAAGATCCTGAAAATTTCGACATTAAAAGATGCAGCAAAGCTAAGAACGACCACTACGATAATAGTAAAAACAGAATAAAGAAGATATTTTTTACTTTTAAAATACTTGAAAAGAAAAAAATTATGAAGTAAAAAGATAATGAAGAAAGGAAAAATTCTTACAACCTCATGCTGAACCCTAATCCAATCAATGTTGTTCCCACCAGTTGAAAGAAAAACTGGCATCGCAAAAACCATTATCCAAATAATTAAGTAAACTAGGTTTTCTCTATTAAACAATTTGCTTTTTTTCATAATAGCGGCGGCAATTATTTCTAAAAATTTAATTAGTTCAAAAGTATTTAATTAGTCCCCTTATTGCAAATTTATTCAGCGAATTTAAGAATAAAACCTATGAACTAAAAAAATGGTCTTACACAATTATACAATTTTTACGAAAATGATTTTTGATTAAGTTTAAAATAATCCTAAATTTGTAGAAAAAACATGAATATAAAATATCATTCAGCAGAGCTTAAAAATCTCGCAATTCACAAAGTAGGGAACAAAAATAATGAAGAGAATTTAGAATTATCGAAATCGGAAACGGAACTTACAACCGACGATAGTTTAACACTCACTAATCACTTTCTAAATTCTTTTAAGCAGCAGGAGTTTTATCAATTTTTTCATGAAAGCGATCTTGCGTTAAATGAGGTTTGGGTTTACGCATCAAATATTTTTGAGAATCCAGATGATATTTTGGAGCAGAGTAAGAATTTTGCTATGCATCTATATCGTCAGACCATGCACCCAAAAATCAAAGCTGGCGAATTTTACACAGTTTATTTTGAGGGTATTGATATTGATGGAGAAATAACCGATGCTATTGGATTGTTTAAATCTGAAAACAAAGATTTATTTTTTAAAATAATTGAAAATGGAGATAATTTTGAAATAAATTTTGACAGTGGTATAAATCTAAAAAAACCAGACAAAGGTTGTTTGATTTACAACATGCAGAAAGAAGATGGCTACATAGTTTCTGTAATAGACAATACGAGTAAGGGAGCAGAAGCAACATATTGGATTGATGACTTTTTATATGTACAAAACAGAAAAGACGAATATTTTCACACAAAAAATGTACTTACACTATGTAAGAATTTTGTTGCTGAAAAAATGCCAGAAAAATTTGAAATTAGTAAAGCCGAACAATCAGACTTACTAAATCAATCGATGAAATTTTTCAAAGAAAATGAGGTTTTTGATGTTAACATGTTTGCCGACGAAGTAATGAAACATCCAGAAATAATAGAAGATTTTAAAACATATAAGGGTGATTATGAAAAAGAACATGCTGTGGTAATTCAGGATAGTTTTGACATTTCTGGACAAGCAGTTAAACAACAAGCTAAGTTCTTTAAGAGTATAATTAAGCTTGATAAAAATTTCCATGTCTACGTTCATGGGAATGGCAAATACATGGAGAAAGGCTTTGACGCCTCAAATGGGATGAACTTTTACAAATTATTTTTTGAGAATGAAGAATAAAAAAAACCACCTGTTTTTATTGAAACAGGTGGTTTTTTATGTTGATTTGCAAAAGTAATCTAATCCATGCTTACATAAACCTGAGGTTCGAAGTAATCATCACATAACTGAACTTCAACTAGTTCTCCGTTAAGAGCATCTGTAGAAACCATTCCAGCAAAGTCTTTTATTAAGCTAATAAAATCTGCGTCTTCCCAATAAGAAGCACTAGAAACCATTTTAATAACAAAAACATCATACTCATTAGTCATGATAAGGCTTTTTGTTGTTCCATCTGTAAAACCGCTGTCAATCAAATAATTTCCAACAGCTTTAACTTCTGATTTAGAAACAGACTCATCATACTGAATTTCTGTACCATCGAACTCGAGCATTTTATAATCGTCAGCTTCAACTTTTTTCATTTTTACAACCTTCAATGTTTTAAGGTTATCATCGCACAAATGAATTTCTACATCTTCGCCATCAAACACATCTTCAGAAATATTGTAAGCAAAAGTTTCTGCTATAACCTCATAATCTTCATCATCCTCGTAGCCCTCTTTCACAACCATACGAAACTGATAAGTATCGCCATCTTTTGTTAATTGAACTGTTTTAGTGTCATCTCCATCAGTAAACTCATTATCCTGAAGATATTTACCAAAGTCATTTGCCTCAGTTTCTGTTACCTTATCAGTGTAATAAACCTCTGTTTTATCAAACATTAGTTTTTCACCATAATTACTACAAGATATTAAACCTGCAAAAATTACAGCCATTACAATAAGCATTAAATTCCTTTTCATATAGGTATAGTTTAGTTAATAATTAATTATTCTTCTTTACAAAAATAATAATTTAAACTAAAAGTCAAAGTGATTATAGCTTAATTTTTAATAAGTTTTACAACAATTAATCCCTCCGTGGTAATAAATTTCGCAAAATAAATACCATCAGCAAAATCAATTAGATTTATTGAGCCATCCTGAGTATTAAATCTTCCGGAGATACTTTTCCCTGAGACATCGCAAATTTCCAAATTATAAATAAGTGCATTCGGATTATTAATAAAGAACATTCCATTGCTAGGATTTGGACTTATTTGTATTCCAGATGAGCTACTATTTTGAATAATGCCAGTACAAATTTCTGGAATAAGTTCTAGGCTTGCAAATGGCGATTTACAATCAGGAGTAGAAATTTGCCAATCATAGAAATAGTAATAATAGTCGGTAGGATTTGCGCCTGCAGAGCTTCTCGTAATACTCATCACATCAGTGACGGTATATGGGAAATTCGCATAAGCAGCATCGTTTGTTCTCCACAAGTTAGGGGTACCCATTCCAACAAGCTGAAGATTTGTTCCGATAGGTATTTCAAAATTTAAAATAATTTGCGAAACTCCATCAGGACAATAAACAGTTTTTTGAGTAATAATTTCCATCGTAGAATTTCTAAGAGCAATTGTTCTATTACCAGCGCCATCGGCATTTACTTCAACTGATTCTAGCAAAAATGGTGTATAAGCATCAAAAACAAGGTAGTGAATATAGTCAGGATTTCCAAAATAGCCACCACCAAGTTCATCTTCTGTTTCACCCACATTAAATGATTGGCCTTCGAAAACTTCGCGCAAATAATAAGTTGTTGGTGATGTAATTGGAGGATGCACCCATGTATTGCCAACATGAACCGTAGATGATGACGTTTGACTATCGTACCAATATGTAGTACCATCTGTAATATGATTTATTTGAAAGTTCATATCAGAACAAGCAACTACATTTCCAACAACAGGAATTCCGGGCATTGCAACAGTAATATAATTATTTTTAACAAGTTGTTGTGTACCAAATTCATTTGTAACTGAAAGGCTAACGGAATAGACTCCAGAATTAGAGTAGAAGTGAGTTGGGTTATTTTCAATACTTAAAGCAGAACCATCGCCAAAATTCCACGACCAAGAATCAGGGAAATTTAAGCTATTATCTTCAAATGAAACAAGACCATCACAGGTATTAGTTTTGTTTGCAGTGAAATACGGTGTTGGAGGATTTACGCCACCAATACAGTCAAACTGAATTTTAAAACCTGACATATTTAACCCACCATCCGAAACAAAACGAATTGTAATATAATCGCCAGTAGAAGAAATTGTTCCAGGATTTCCGTTTGTATTGCAGTAATATGTAGAATTAATTAATGGGTCAGAAGTTGAGCTCCCATCATAAAATGCTAAGTAGTCATAATCACAATCTGAGCCAGATCCCGGCTCAATATTAAATTCCTCAATATTTAAAACAATTTGATCAGCCCCTGCCGAATATATTGTTAAACTGGCGTCTGTATTGTCGGAATAATTAGCAGTTGGGCCACCAGCATCATATATAATACCGCTACATTCATTTAATACTGTATTGCCAGATGTTGGCATTAAAGTTAAACAAGGAATAGAAGCATCTACTACAATAAAATCTGTTACAGTATGACTATCTGAGCCACAAGCACTTCCATCCACATCAAGTTGAACATCATAATATCCAAAATTGGTATAAGTATGAACAGGATTAATATTTGTTGATGTAGTTCCATCGCCAAAATGCCATGTAAAATTATCTCCGTTATAGCTTTGATTTAAGAACTGAACAGTAAAAGGAGGCTGACAGTTTTCAGTAGTCAAAGCATCAAAACCAGCATGAACTTCATTTACATAAGGATCTGCAACCCCAATAGCATAAAATGCATCTCCTACACTTTTTACTTCGGGGGAACAAGCTCCATACAAATCAGCAGCAGCTTGCATACAATAAAACCAAGCATCATGATAATTAGAATTTGGAGTTAGATAAACAGTTTGCAATCTAAAAAAGATTTGTTCCGCTTTATCCATTCCTATTCCAGCAACAATATAATTATTCATTAAGTCATTTTGACCGCTACCACCTTCAGATAATAAATAAAAAGCATAGCACAAGACCAATCCATTAGTATGAACTCCGCCATAATCGTCAGAGCCAAAATTCCAGTAATTTCCTTGATAAGTATCTGGTTTATTTGTTGAATTAGGATCTGCAATTGATCTGAATACAGCACCAATATCCTCTCCTATAGTCCAGTCTGCATAAGCAGGAACAGCATAAAATTCGATTGCAGTACCAAAAATATCACTAAATCCTTCATTTAAAGACCCAGACTCATCTTGGTAGTTCAGATTACAAGTATTTGAAGTCAATCCATGAGTAATTTCGTGTCCACAAATATCAACAGTTGTTAACGGAGTTATAGGTTCTTCGCCGTCACCATATGTCATCCATTGTCCATTCCAAAATGCATTTGTATTAGTCCCGTATCCATATTCTACAAGGTCGAAATGTACAAAAGACCACAGAGGATATCCAGCTCCATCAATACTATTTCGTCCTTGTACATTTAGGTAGTAATCATAAGTTGAAGCTGTAGCGAAATGGGCATCAGTAGCATACTCATCCTTTTCTGCATTTACGTTATTCCAATCGTTATCTGCATCAGTAAAATCGACTGCCAAATCATAATCAATTCCCATTTGGCAATTCATTGTTTTTATTCCATCTGCGCGAGTATTGTCATTTAAAATATAAACGCCACCAGTATATTCGGTATTAATGGGTTGAACTCCACTATATTGAGTATGAGCAGTTCCTACTTCATCAGAATCATTTAATAATGAAATTTCGAATAATATCTCGCCAGTAATAGCATCAACATAGATATTTTTTCTAGCATAAGGTTTTTTAGAATAAACATTGAATTTATATGCAGTGCGCAATTCAGAATTATTAAAATTTATTTTCTTTGGAGCAATTATTTTTTCCGCCTTAGGAAAATATGTAGCATTCTCATCTTTTTTAAAAGCTTTAAGCAATTCTTCTTCTCCGTTATCTTGCCACATATATAAGTCAGCTCCCATATAATTTAGTGCAAATTGCAATGCATTTTCTTCGGAGATCGTGAATATTGAATTTAGCTGTGGATTATCGAGAATTTCGCCATTTAGCGCAAATACACGGTCATTGTTTACTTGTACTAGCCAAGTTGCGAATTCTATTGGAATACCATTATAAGTTTGTTGATAACGATAAGTTTGCTCATTATCACGATTTTTTTGCACATTATTTAAAACAAATCCACAATTAGGATTGGTTACAAATTCACTAGTAAAACTGAGGGCTTTTTCAAGGTTCATATTTATACCATCGCGAAAATGCATAAACACAGGAACTTTTGAAAATTCTTCAAATCTCACAATATCAGTCCCTTTAGCAAATTTTTCAGCATCCTGAGCTTTATATATCTGAGAAAATAAAAACTGAGAAAGGAGTGCAAAACCAAGAAAAGTAAAAAGCTTTTTCATAATAAAAATTTATTTTGTAAAGTTAATTAAAAGACAGAAAAAACAAACTTTGGTTGCAATAGAAAACTAAAATATTTCAGCTTAACGATTTAATGTTCTTTTAATTCAGAAAAATGCAATTGGATATAATTAGTAAAAGATTAAATATTCTAGACAATCAGGGCAAATGTATTAGTTTGAATAATTCAACGATTCCATGTCCTACAAAAATCGGACGATGGAATGTTAAATTAGTTTTATAAAAGTCTAGCCAATTCTAAAACTAAATTGAATAAGATTATTCAACGAAAATGTTCTACGAATTTAGAACTTCAAATTTGGGTTTTGCTATTCAACGAATTTGAGTTTAGCTATTCAACGATTCCATGTCCTACAAAAAGCGGACGATGGAATGTTAAATGGGGTTTATTTTTTCGATGAGATTTTCAAAACCAAATAAACTGGAAAATTAAAGAAGAAGAAGAAAAATTCGAATAAAACATTTGAGTTTTCGGCTTTTACACCTTTTATTCTGCTAATAAATGCATCAAGTGTATTTCCGTATAGGTTTCCGAAAAATATCATTCTGATAATAAGGATAATATGCTGTGCCGTTTTCTGCCCGTAAAAATCAAATAGTTTTTTCAACATTTCATCATCTGGGTTCCTATTCGTTTCGGCATAGTGTTGAGCAAAAAGAAGTGCATTTATTTCAAAATCTGTAGCAATGGTTCCAAACTGCAAATTGAGATATTGCTTAACTTCCTGAGCAGGAATTCCGCTTTTTACGGACATTTTCGCATGAAACCATAAGCAATATACACAACCGTTAACTGCCGAAACAACAGTCATAATTTTTTCTCTAAAACTATCTGGAACATCCTTATTTTTCTTTAAATCGGAAAATTTAGGAGCAGCGGAAATTATAAAGAAAAGATCTTTAAAGAATCCTGAAAAAGTAAAAATTTTACGCCCAAAATATTTTCGCATAAATCGAATTAAAAGGTAATTAGAAGACTATTTTTACAAATTTTTTAATTTTTTGTATGTTTGATAGTCGGCCAAATTCCACTCCAGCCAATTCATGTGGTTATATCTTTTAAGAAACCTCTCTCTTTTTGCAAGAACTTCTGTTTCATAAATATAAATATCCCAAAGATATTCCTGATGAATATCGAAAGGCATTGCTTTCTCCTGAACAGCGTTTATTTTTTCGAGTTCTGCAGGAGTTTTAACAGTATATGCAAGAGCAGAATTGTTTAATCTTGACATAAATTTATAATCGATAAGTGCACGATCGTAATGTTTTAAATTAAATTTTGCAATATGTAAATCCCAGTTAATACAAGTAGTTAAAGTAAGAACAAAAACCAGAGCTAGGCCATTTATTCTCCACAAATAAAATGAAGACTTTTTATCCAATATTTTAATGATTATTGTAATCAATCCAACCATAGTAAGAAGCAAGAAAAACAGAACAGCTATTCTTTTATATGCAAGTCCAAAATAGTTTATGTACCAATAGTTTCGAAGCATTACAGAAATTACCATAACAAGATTTTGAGCAATCCAAGCTATTGTAAGTCTTTTTAGCCATTTGTTTTTCGAGAAAAAGTTAAGATTTCCTTTAAAGAAAAACAAAGCTATGGCTGCTGACAAAAACACAGAGAAAACGAGCAACCAAGTGCCACCATGAACAAATTCTTTAAGGAAACTACCATCCCACTTAAACCCAAACCAAAGAAAGATAAAATCGAGGATATTAAAATAAAGGATTAGGAAATTTAATGAGGCCAATAGCACCACACCAGAAAGATACTGCATTTTAAGTCCGTTAATTTTAAAAGGAATAAAATGTCTCTTTTTTGTTCTTAACAAATAATCGGAAGCATTTTTATCAATTTCGTGCAATCCAACAGACTTCGTTCTCATAAATAAAGCATTGCCGACAATTAGCCCAAATATAATCATCACAACAAATAGGAAGTTTATACTTCTGATAAAATCGCCAATTGCTTTAAAAACGTCTTCGAATTGACGATAGAAAACCGAACTAGCCGAAGCATAAATTATCAGAAAGAGAATTACAATTGCCAATGGGATAAGAATCAAATATAGAACACGACTCATACTCATGGTTGGTTTCTTGTATGTCTTCACAATTACTTTTTCGCTATGCCATGGCATAAAAATGCTCACTTGAGCCGCAAACACACGAATAAAAGTTTCGCCCATAGTATGAATATATGATCGAAATCCCTGATATGACAATACTGCACTTAAAGTAAACAGCATAAAAATATTGATAAAAATACTCCATGACGTATTCAATAATACAACCATAACAGCTGTAAGTGCAACTGAACCCAAAATTGTTCCTGTAAAGAAATTCAATTTAATAGGTCGATTAATAAAAAACATCGCAATTACGGCAGCCAATTCAAAAATAAAAAGGTTGATACCCACATAATTTCTGTAGAATAAAATGGCAAAGAAAAATGCCATTACCAAATTGAGAATAATTACTGATTGTTTTTTCATAATTTATGTTTTTGAAAATAACTCGTTAAAATGTTGAAAATTGTGTTAAAAAAAACGAAAATAGCAATTTTAAGTCTAATTGTTTAATTAAGCTTAAAAAAACTGGAATATTCACGTCAAAAAGCTCTTCAGTTTTCCTCTAAGACACTCGGTTAGTTTCATTTAAAAAAAAGCGTTACTAATCAGTGCCAAAGATAATTATCATTTTGCACAAATACAAATTTAGTTTTCATCATACCATTATTAATAAGTAATGCCTAACCCATTTGGATTATATATACTTAAGATGCTACTTTTGTTGCATGACAGAAGAT
>JBBQCZ010000095.1:0-15264 GCA_038319215.1 Bacteroidales bacterium
ACAGGGGTGGAGTGGGCTCTAAAGGCTCAACCACAAGAGAAGAAGACTTTATTGAGCACATGTTCGTTGCTACAATGCACAATACTTTATTGTTATTTACTAAAAACGGTAAATGTTACTGGCTAAAAGTTTATGAAATTCCTGAAGGTTCAAGAACTTCTAAAGGAAGAGCAATTCAAAATGTTATCAATATAGAACCTGACGATGACGTAAAAGCATTTATGAATGTTGAATCTCTTAAAGATGAAGAATATATCAACAACTCCTATATTATAATGTGTACAACAAAAGGAGTCTTTAAGAAAACTAAACTGAAAGAATATTCACGTCCACGTCAGAACGGTGTAAATGCAATCAATGTTCGTGAAGGAGATAGTTTGCTAACTGCAAATTTAATTGAAGAAAAACCTGGAGATCAACCTGTAAATATCATTATTGGAGCTCGCAATGGTAAAGTGATTAGATTCCCACATGACCTAGTTAGATCAATCGGAAGAACAGCCACTGGGGTTAAAGGTATTACTCTTGCTCAAGACGACATAGTTATTGGAATGATTACAGTTCGTCCTGATCAAGAAATTTTAGTTGTGTCTGAAAACGGGTACGGAAAACGTTCAAGTATTGATGATTATCGAATTACAAACCGTGGTGGTAAGGGCGTTAAGACAATAAATGTTACAGAAAAAACAGGAAAGCTTATTGATATTTCTGCTGTTACTGACAATGATCATTTAATAATTACGAACAAATCTGGAATAACAATCAGACTTGCTATTGAATCGTTACGTGTTATGGGACGTGCTACTCAAGGTGTAAGACTAATCAACTTGCGTGATGATGATGCAATTGCTTCTGTTGCGAAAATTGAAAACGGGGCACTCGAAGAAAAGACAGTAACTGAAGAAGTTTATGACGAAGAAGGTAATATTATTATTAACGAAAACACTGAGACAACAACAGATACAGAAAATATTCCGACTGAGGAGTAATATTTGGCAAAGTGTTTGTATATTTGTATCCGGTTTATAAATTATGACATTAAAATATATTATTATGAAAAAGTTAAGTTTATTATTTGTTTTTTTCGCTTTGAGTTTTTCTCTTTTGGCTCAAAAAAGTGCAGTAACTAGTGCGTGGAGTTATTTAAAAGACGGTTTTTTGGATGATGCAAAAACATCTATCGATAAAGCAGAATTAAATGCCGATACAAAAAATTGGTACAAGACTCATTATTTCAAGGGTCAAATTTATCAGGAGATTGGAATTTCTGAAAGGCCGAAATACAAAGCACTATGTACAAATTGTTTAGACATTGCTTACGAAGCTTATATCAAAGCAATTAAACTCAATTTTGTAAACCCAGAATATCAAAATCTTGATCTTACTACTGAAGTTGGATTAATGCAGTTTGTTAAAATTCTGAGCGAACAGAATGAGCAGAATTATGAAAATACTGAAGCGCTTTATGACATTATTGGTAATAGATTTCCAGCATTATCAAATGCTTTTATCAATCAAGGTGTTACAAAATACCAAGCAAATGATTATGAAGGTGCCTATGTTAATTTTGAAAAAGCCGTAATGATTGCTACTCTTTCATTTAAAGCTGATACTCAATTGTACTATTTTGCATCACTTGCTGCAATGAAAGCTAACAAATTTGAAGAAGCTATTCAATTAAATTCTCTGCTTATTCAAATGAAATTCGGTGCTAACGAAGATGAGAAAGTAGCTGTATATCTAAATCAAGCAGTTGCTTACAGAAATACTGGTGACACTGTTAAAATGTTAAGTACTTTAGAAAAAGGTATTGCAGCTTATCCAAATGCAAATTATCCACTCGTAATTGAAACCTTCAACTACTATGTAAATAAAGGAGAAAGTGCAAAAGCATTTGAGTACATAAATATGGCTATTGAAAAAAACAAAAATGATGCACAGTTTTATGTAATTCGTGGTACTTTACTTGAAGAAATGAAACGTAAACAAGAAGCTCAGGCTGATTATCAAAAAGCTATCGAATTACAACCTGATAATTTTGATGCAAACTATAGTTTAGGTGCATTCTATTACAACACAGCTGTTGATACCTTAGATTGGGCAGATAAAAATGTTCCAATCAATAAATTTGCTGAACTTGATAAATACAAAGAAATTGCAAATAACAATTTTAAAGAATCATTACCATTTCTTGAAAAAGCTCTTACTCAACAAGAAACAAACATAAACGTTTTAGGTACACTTAAAACCATTTATTATAGACTTGGAGAAATGGAAAAATACACTGAGGTTACAGCAAAAATTACTGCTTTAACTGAGTAATAAACAATAAATAAAAGAAAAAGCTGTTCTAAAAAGAGCAGCTTTTTTTATGCTTTCTAAACCAATTCGATGAAAAAGATTAGTTTAATAATAATTTGTGTCAATATTGTTTTGTTCTCGCAAGCACAAACCAACATTACAAATGCATTAAATTCCTTAAACAATGGATTATTAGATGATGCAAAATCTTCAATTGACAAAGCAGAAGCAGATCCAAACACCAACGAAAATTACAAAACATTTTATTACAAAGCTCGGATTTATCAAGATATTGGCTTAACCGATAACCCTAAATACAAGAATCTTTGTAAAAACTGCTTTGATATAGCTTTTGAATCATACTTAAAAGCACTAGTTCTAAACGTTGTTAAGCCTGAACTTAAAAATTTAGATTTATCAACAGAAGCAGGACTATTGCAATTAGCTAAAAGCATAAACGCGCACGACGGACTAAATACTGAAGATCAAGATGCATTAAATGATATTTTGCGAAATAAAATACCTGCGCTGTCAAATGCTTTTTTTAATATTGGAGTTGCACATTATAAAGATAAGAACTATTTGAAATCGCTTGAGTATTTTCAAAAGTCACTTACAATTGCAATTATTACCAATATTGTTGATCCTCAGTTATATTATTTAACTTCCCTAGCGGCATTAAGAGCAGAAAATTACGAATTGGCAATAAAGTACAGCGATTTGTTAATTGAAATAAATTACGGTTCTACGAACGACGAAAAAGTGGCTATCATACTTAACAAAGCAATTGCTCAACGCAATTCTGGTAATGAAAGTGAAATGCTAATTACGTTAGACAAAGGTATTAAGGCCTACCCAAATGAGAACTATTCATTAATTATTGAAAAGTTCAACTATTATTTAAAGAAAAAAGATTTTGAAAAAGCGCTTGACTGCATCAATATTGCAGTTGAACAAAATCCTAGAAATTCTTCTATGATAATTACACGAGCTACGCTTTTTAAAGAACTAAATCGTAAACAAGAAGCATCAGAAGATTACCTAAAAGCTATAAATATCGATCCGGAAAATTATGATGCAAACTTAAATCTGGGAGCTTATTATTTTAATATAGGTATAGATACATTAAAATGGGCAGATTCAAACATATCACCTGAAAAATCTGAAGAGTATGCCAAATACAAGAATGTTGCTCAAGATAACCTTAAAAAAGCTTTGCCATTTCTCGAAAAGGCTAATGCCATAAAGCCAAATAATGTAAATGTATTGTCGAGCTTAAAAACAGCCTATTATAGAATTGGAGAATTGGAAAAATACTATAAAGTATCTGCCGATTTAGACGCAATTTCAAGGTAACTTATTTTTAATTTACTTGTATAAATTAAGTCTTTTAATTTACTTTGTATCTTAAACACTAAATAATATGAAAACACTTATTAAAAACATAAAAGAACTTGTACAAGTTGATGACGACGCTGTATTGCTTGTAAAAGGAAAAGATATGGCTGAATTAAAAACCATAAAAGATGCATACTTAATTATTGATGATGAGCTAATTGCTGATTATGGAAAAATGAGTGAATTCACCGAAGAAAAAATGGGTGATAGTAATGAATATAACGAAATAGACGCAGAAGGAAGAATGGTTTTCCCATCTTTTTGTGACTCACATACTCATTTAGTTTATGCTGGAAGTCGAGAGATTGAATATAGTGATAAAATTCGAGGTCTAAGTTATGAAGAAATTGCAAAAAGGGGAGGAGGTATCTTAAATTCCGCCAAATTGCTTCATGAAACTAGCGAAGATGAATTATATGACCAAGCGATGGAGCGAATTCATGAGATTATTTTGCAAGGTACCGGAGCTGTGGAAATAAAAAGTGGTTACGGATTAAATACAGAAGATGAAATTAAAATGTTGAGAGTAATAAAAAGATTAAAAGACACAACACCATTAATAATTAAATCTACATTTTTAGGAGCTCATGCTGTACCACAGGAATTCAAAGAAAATCCAGATGAATACGTGGATTTAATAATTACCGAAATGATTCCACAAATTTCGTCCGAAGAACTAGCCGATTACATTGATGTTTTTTGCGACAAAGGATTCTTTTCAGTTGACCAAACTGATAGAATTTTAATGGCCGGAATGAAATATGGCATGAAAGCGAAAATACATGCTAACGAGTTGGCAAAATCTGGCGGCATACAAGTAGGAGTAAAGTACGATGCACTTTCGGTTGATCATATTGAATATACAGGTGATGAAGAAATTGAAGCCTTGCTAAATAGCGATACAATGCCAACAATATTACCTGGCGCGGCATTCTTTCTTAATATGCCATATACTCCAGTAAGAAAAATGATACAGGCTGGCTTACCAATAGCAATAGCATCAGATTTTAATCCGGGCTCTTCGCCATGCGGAAATATGAAATTAATGTTGTCTTTTGCATGTGTTAATTATAAAATGTTGCCAGAAGAAGCGATTAATGCAGCAACAATTAATTCAGCATACGCAATGGGTGTAAGCGATGTTGTAGGAAGTATCTCGAGAGGTAAAATTGCAAACTTATTTATAACCAACGAAATTCCATCATACCAATATATGCCATACGCATACGGCTCAGAATTAATAAATATGGTAATTCTTCGAGGTGAAGTACTTTAATGTCGATTTACCGAACAATTACGACAGTTTACAGAAATAAGTTTTCTTTAAATAGAATTATCAAGTTATTTTGAAAAAATAATTACACAACTGTAACAAACGTATATACTTAATCGTTATCTTGTTGTTTTAAAAATATTTATATGGAAAATAGAGAATTAATTATAAAAGCATTAAAAGAAAATAAAGAATTAAAAGCGTCTGAAATAGCTGATAAGACTGGCTTAGATAAAAAAGTTGTTGATAAGGAAATTGATAAGTTAAAAAAAGAAGAGCTTATTATTTCGCCAAAAAGATGCTATTGGTCAGCTAAATAATTTATTTTATTTGAATTTATTACCAAGTTATATTTATCCTGATTCAGGAAAATTATGAAAAAAAATTTAATAGTAATCCTTGCGATATTTTTAGTATTAGCAGTTTCGTCGTGTTCTAAAAGAATAGATTCGACTGAAAAACTAGCACAAGAAATTGCAGATAGATATAACGGGAAGTGGTTTAAGCAAATAAAATTTAGCCAAACTACTACATTTTACCAAAATGATACTGTTTTTAAGACAGAAAGCTGGTTAGAAGAGTATATTTATCCGTCTCAACTAATGATTAAAGTTAACCACGAAAATAGTAACGATGGTCAATTATACAGAAATGACTCAATTTATATTTTTGAGAATAATGTAATTACTTATCAGGAAAAAGGAAAACACGATCTTCTTATTTTAAGTATGGATATTTACAGCATGTCGAAAGATGAAATAATGAGTAGATTAAGCGGATTGGATTATGATTTGAGCAAATTCCATGAAACTACATATAACAACCGTAAAATCTATATTATTGGTGCAGAAAAGGGAGATTCAATGTCGAATCAACTTTGGTACGATGCTGAAAATCTGTACTTTTTAAAAATGATTAAAAACACAGAATACGGCTTTCAAGAGGTTCTTTTTAAGGATTATATCAACATTGATGGAATGGGTTGGATTGAGCAGGAAATAGAATTTAAAATAAACGGCGAAATTTATTTAAAGGAAAAATATTATAACATTGAAATTCCTGAACAGAGAAAAAAAGAAATAACTGTGACTGATTTTCAAAAAATTAATATTTCTTTAGTAAACCCAGTTGAGTATATTTTTAAAAATAGTATTATTAACCAAGGTGTCGAAGTTTTTTATTTAGTATTTCAGAAAATATTATAGCCTAAGAATTTGCTCATTATAAGTCAATCTTAATTATATTCAATTATTATTTAATATTAAAAGCTTTCGTAACGCAATTCTTTTTTATGGTCAAGATTGCTTATTAAAATGTTATTTTAAATGTCGTATAATTTATATTATGTTAAATAGGATATTATGTTATTTAAAATAGACTGATTAACTTTGCTTAAGTTAACCCACACTACTGCACAAGTTCTTAGGAAATAATATCTAAATGAATCAAGGCCTCTCACTTCTATTGCTGTTAACAATAGATGTGTAAACACTAAGATTATTTAAATTTAAAATATGAACATCTTTATAAAAATAATTCAGGATTTTATCGTACGTGTATCCTTTCGATGCCATAATCATTGCACTTTCTTGAGATAAGCCAACACCATGACCAAAACCTTTACCATTTACAGTAATAACTCCAGATTTATCTAAGTTCATTGTAAAATACGAAGACTTCCAACCTAAATCGCTAGTAACAGCCGACAATTTAACAGAATCGTTACCAATTTTAAAAGCAGAAATACGATAATTAGTCATGCTAACAACTAAATCCTTAACGAGTTTTGAATTAGCAGATTTTAAACCTCTTTTAACGAGAAAACTCTGCCATTCAATACCAGGTAACAATAATTTCCAAGAATAACTCTTACCATAAACAGCAAAAGTATCTTTTATTGGTTTAAGATACTCAGTTTTAAGATTAAAAACAGAGTTTCCGTCGGCAGTTAAACCGCCACTATTCAAATGATATAATGATTGAATAATATTCATGTACTTATCAACCATTACAAGATTAGTAGTTTTCTTGGCTGCTTGGATAATAACTCTATTAGTCGCTTTGTTTTTATAAATTTGACAATGAGATCCATCACAAAAGTCAAAACCCTCTGAGCCATGTTTTGCAATATTGAAAAGTGTGAACGTTCTAAAAACTACCGACATTGCTTTGTAATACTCTTCAGAAGCTAATGCAGCACCTTCAGCTTCAACTATTCCGGCAACATAATTATCCAAAGGGACATAATTGATAGCATAGATATTATAATCGTTTCGTTTTACCTTAAGCCAGCCTTCAAAACAACGAGCCGCTTCAACCGAACCAGTATAATTTATAAAAAAAGAAGCTTCTCCAGAATTTACAATTCTAATATCTTTGTCAGTAGCAAAAGCTTTGGCTCTATTTCGGTAAACTAAATAATCAGATTCTTTTACAATGTTTATATTATTACCTACAACTAGCGTATCTATGATTTTTTTATCATCATATACCAAATATGTTCCTTTTTGCACAGTAACAGTAACTCCCTGAGGCTTTCTATCATAAAAAAGCGCAACAGAAACCTCTTGTGCTGTTATTATTCCATTTAAACTAAAGAATACTACAAAAGTAAGAATTCTATTCATTTATCACTTTTATTAACATATTTTCGGCTATCCTCTTGTAAATACCCGGTTGATTTAATTCCTCATACAAATATAAATAATTTTCTTTAACTGCATTAAAATTTTTACCATCAGGTAAAATGTTTTTTAATTCAGCAGTACACATTTCTACATTTAAATCGTTCTGAATCAATTCTTTAACAGCTGGTTTGTCAAGTATCAGATTAACTAGTGATATATATTTAACATCAGCAACCATTCTAGCAATTGCAACAGAAATTTTTCCACCTTTATAACAAACGACCTGTGGCAAACCAAATAAGGCAGCTTCGAGTGTTGCTGTACCAGATGTAATTAAACCTGCAACCGAATGCGATAATATTTCATAAGTCTGGCCGAATATTACTTTAATTTTAGAATCTTTTAGGATATCGCTATAAAATTCCATATCTATTGCTGGCGCTCCAGTAATAACAAAGTTATAATCAGGAAAATTCAAAGCAACTTCGGCCATAATTGGCAGCATGTGTTTTATCTCTTGCCTTCTACTACCAGCCATTAAAGCGACAACTGGATTTTCATCTAATCCGTGCAATTCGCGAAATTCTTCAATACTTTTCTTTTGGTAATTATTTGCGATATCCACCAATGGATGACCAAAGTACTCTACTCCTACGCCATAATTAGCATAAAATTCCTTTTCAAAAGGAAGAATTGTGTACATTTTATCAACATAATCACGAATTTTGTACACCCTGTTTGCTTTCCAAGCCCACACATTAGGAGAGATAAAATACAAAGATTTAAAGCCATGTTCTTTAACCCACTTGGCCATTCTTAAATTAAAACCCGGATAATCGACAAATATTACTGCATCTGGCTGATAATCAAGTATTTGCTGTTTGCAAAGTTTGAAATTCTTTTTTATTGTAGATAAATTCTGTAAAACCTCAACAAAACCCATAAAAGCAAGTTCCCGAATATGTTTACGCACATTCATTCCCTGATTCTGCAGCAAATCACCACCCCAGCCCTCAAATTCAGCCTTTGGATCTAAAAGCTTAATCTGCTCAGCAAGGTGCGAACCGTGTAAATCGCCAGATGCCTCTCCTGCTAAAATAAAATACTTCATTATGCAAATTTTAATACTACAACCAATAACGTATAAATCATTACAGATATTATAACACCTTTGATTGCGTACCAATAATCAAGTTTTTTATAAAGGAAAAAAAGTAAAAGATTTGGTAAAACGCAAATACTAAATACAGCAGTATAAGCCTGAGTATCTTTTAAAGTTTCTAAAAAATCGCCCAAAGGAAGATCTTTACTATTTACCAGCAGATAAAGATAGTAAATAAAGAAACTAATCAATGGTATTACCATTCCTAGAGCCAAACCAATAAACGGTTTGTTGTACTTTTTAATCATGTTTGGTTTTGCTTCCATGCTATTTAATTCTTTTTTTAAGTTCGTTAATAGTATTATATTCTGTAAAATCAATTTTAACAGGCACAATTGAAGCATAATTATGTGCTAGTGCCCATTCGTCAGACTCCTCATTTTCGGGTTCAAAATTTAAAAATTCGCCAGTTAACCAGTAATAATCGCCCCCATAAGGGTCAACTCTTTTAATGAATTCTTCTTTCCAAACACCGGTTGTTTGTTTACAAATTTTAAAACCCTTAAAATCGTTATCGTCAATAACTGGAAAATTTACATTTAGCGCCACTTGATCAGGCAAGCCATTTTCTAAAACATCTTTAATTATTTTAGGTCCGTGTTTTACTACCAATCTAAAATCTGCATCGTGCGAATGGTCAAGTACAGAAAATCCTATTGATGGGATTCCATATAGACTTGCTTCAATTGCAGCGCCCATTGTACCGGAATAAATAACACTGATTGCTGAATTAGAACCATGATTAATCCCTGATACCATAAGATCTGGAAAACGTGGCACTAACTGATTTATTGCTAATTTAACACAATCGACTGGCGTTCCAGAGACAGCCACAATACTTAATTCTTTGGTGGTTTTAATTTTTCTAGTTCTTAGTGGTCCTAACAAGCTAATTGAATGACTCATGCCCGATTGACCTTTTTCAGGAGCAACTACTATTACATCACCAAAAGGTAAAACCATATTTATTAAATTCTCCAATCCATTTGCATCAACGCCATCGTCGTTTGATACAAGTATTAATTTTCTATCTTTCACTCTAATCCGAATTATATTGCAAAAATAGTAATAGAAATTGTCGTTTTATTCTAATAATAAGTTAGTTTTCAACAATTTATTGAGGAAAAAGAAATTAAAATATTTAGTTTTAAGTAGTACTATAATTCTATCATCATTCCATCTTCTGCTCCTATTGTATTTTCAAATACTTCTGATGCCTCACGAATTAAGATGTCTATTTCCTTATATCTTGATGAGAAATGCCCAATTACGAGCTTTTTCGCTTCTGTTTGCAATGCCATTTCTGCGGCTTGTTTTGCAGTACTATGGTAAGTTTCTTTTGCCATATCTGCTAAATCTGAAGCAAATGTAGCTTCATGATATAGCAAATCGACATTTGAAAAATACTTATTCAAATTCTTTAATGGCAATGTGTCTGTGCAAAATGCATAAGAACGAACTGCTCCAGGTTTCGTTGTTAGATCTGAATTTTTGATAATTTCGCCATCTTCGTCAATTAAGTCCTCTCCTGCTTTTATTCTTAAAATTTCCGAAATTGAGAGTTCGTATCTTTCAATAATATCTTTTCTGATATTTTGTTGCTTTTGCTTCTCCTCGAAAAGAAAACCAAACACCTGTTTGCTATGTTTTAATGGAAAACTATGAACTTCTAAGTTTTTACTTTCGAACAGCAGATTTTTCCCATCTGCATTTAATGGATGGAAGTTAATTTTATATTTTAATTCATCGTTATTAAGTTTGAGAACAGCTTCGTAAATATCTTTAAGCTTAGCCGGAGCAAATATATTAAGTTCTTGTTTTCTTCCAAGCAAGTTAAAACTTGATAACAAGCCGAATATTCCATAAATATGATCGCCATGTAAATGTGAAATAAAGATATTCTTCAATCTGCTTAAGGGCACTCCAAATCGGCGCATCTGCATTTGTGTTCCTTCTGCACAGTCTATTAAAAATGGAGTTTCATTATAAATTACAACCTGTGCTGTGGGCATTCTTGTTGATGTTGGTAAGGCAGAACTACTACCCAATATTCGGATTTGAAATTTCATTTTATCTTGATTGGTAATTTTGCCCGAAAAATACAACAATTTTTACAGTTTAGTGCTAAGAGAATAAAGATTTGAGGATTTTCAGGCCGAAAGCCTGATTTATTTCAACCTGAGTCCTAGCATCAGGTTTACAGACGCAAATACAACTTTTTACACGGATTACAACCGAACCGCCAACTGGCGGTAAGCTCAGCCTAGCTAAATCCTCGTGAGTTAAGGTCTTCCCGATAGTTCTAGCACAGCTGGTATTGTTACACCGATTACAAATCCGTGTGATTGGAGTTTTTTGCAAAAAAAATAGCCTAACTGCAGTGATAAGCACCAAGCTAGGCTATAATTTAATTTAACAAATTACCGTATTTATACTCAGCCTCTATAAGATTTTGTAATATAAACCGTATCTTTTGCACCTGTTATTCGTCATTTCGACGAGCTCATTGCATCGCATAATTTATTAGCATAGCTACTGTTATGCAAAGAAATTATTCGTCGACTAGTCACAAAATCTAATATTTTCTAAATATAAAATTCTATCGAGGTTGAGTACAAAAGCTCTTATTCAATATTTAGAACCAGTATCCGATTCTCGCTCCAATACAGTTATAATTACCGCCATCGGTTGGAATAATCTCGAAACGAGCCGAAATATCTATCGATTCATCAAGCTTATAACCAGCACCTAACCCAAGTGCAAAATTAGTCTGATTATTAGTTGATGTAAAGCCAAATATGCTAAATTCATAGTGTGAAATAACGGCTCCCATAAGTACTTCTGGATAAAAACCTGTATTAGTACCATTAACATAGTACCTAGCATCGACCATAAGCGGAATTTGAAAATATGTAATATTCTCTTGAAACTGTGTGCGAAATCCAGCGTTTACTCCAACTGAAATATTGTCATTAATTGGATGCAGAAATGTTCCAGAAACTCCAAAAAATATTTTTGAATTCGATTCTGTTGGAATTACTACGTCGGCATTTATTGCTACTTGCGCTGACGAACCAATGCTTAACATCATAAGCGCTACTAATGAAATTGTAATTTTACTAATTTTCATGTTTTTAATTTTAAATTATTATTTTCGTAATTATTTTAGAATCAAAGATATAAACAATTCATTATTAATGTAAATTATTTTTTAAAACCCTAAAATCAGCACCTGTAGGATTTTGGAAGACTCTGAGTTCAAATTCATGAATAATTGCGAGAACATGGTCAAAAATATCGGACTGAACAGCTTCAAACTCAATAATATCGTCAAAATATTTATTTAAACTAAAAATGTTAATAAATAGTATAAATAAAAAGCACTTCTAAGGCAACCTTATTATTTTCTTTCCGTATTATAATTGTTATTTCTAATGTTTTACATAAATCTTAATATCATGAAAAAGTATTTATTTCTTTTCATCAGTTTTATGGGGATTTTCATACTTGGATTTTCTCAGGAAGAAAGAGCCTTCCATTTCACACCAGACACAACCTATTTACCCGATGGCTCTGGTGTTAGTTACACTACGACTATCATGGTAGAAGGTTATAGTGCAGATCAAACAATTAACTCAGTTAACGAGTTTTTAGGAGTTTGTGTTAACATGGAGCATTCATATCTTGGAGACCTTGTTATTTCATTAACTTGTCCTAATGACACGACTGTAATTCTAGAAAATCAAGGTGGTGGTGGTGTCAATTTAGGAATCCCTATGCAAGGTGATGGAACTGGACCTGGTGCTGGATATGACTATTGTTGGAATAGCAACCCTCAATTTAATTTGATGAGTCTTGAAGGATCTGGCTTAACGACTCTTCCTGCAGGTTCCTATTCTTCATTTGAGCCATTTACTAAATTTTTAGGCTGCCCAATAAACGGCCCATGGACCATTGTCGTAACTGACAATTGGGCTATTGATGATGGTTATATCTTTAATTGGGGAATTAACTTTGCTGCAAATCCAGGCTGTTTTACAATGTTAACCGGTCGCATTTATGCAGACATGAACGATAACGGAATTTTTGATGAAACAGATTTTCCTTTGCCTGGAATATCTGTTCAAGCTGACCCAGGTCCATATTATGGAATTACAGATGCGAATGGATTTTATCTTATTTGGGTAAATCAGGGTATTTACAATGTTCATCAATTGGGTGTAAATATGCCATGGGCGCAAGCATATCCTACAAATCCAAGCTATCATACTGTTAGTGTGCTAACAGATGAATATGATACAATTCCAAATCTTGATTTTGCTAATTTGGCTAGCTCATATTGTCCTGATTTAAGTGTTGATATTGTTTTAGGAAATTTGGGGATTTGTTCATACCCTATTATTTATGTAAATTATGAAAACAATGGAACCATGCAGGCAGAAAACACTACAATAGATGTTGAACTTGATGAAAATATGACATATTATTCAGGCGGTAATTTGGTTTCTACAGATGGAAATATTCTCACTTTTGACATTGGAACAGTTGGTATTGGACAACCTGGGCATTTTATATTTAGGGCACATTATTCCTGCGAGCCTGATTTAACCGGTGCAACAGCTTGCGTTGGTGCACATATTTATCCGGATGCTCCTTGCGAAGAAATTAGTGAAGAATGGGATCGTTCTTCTGTTTCTGTTGATGGCCAGTGTATTGGTGGAACTCAAGTATGTTTCACAATTACAAATACAGGTGATCCTGGTGAAGGAGATATGGATGGGACTTCAGTATATAGAATTTATGAAGACAATATACTAGTAAATACTGGAAGTTTTCAATTAACAGGAAGCGATGAACTTGAAATTTGCTGGCCAGCAAGCGGAACTACTATACGCCTCGAAGCCGACCAACGTCCATTCCACCCTGGAAACAGTCATCCACAAGAGAGTATAGAGAATTGTGGTGGACCACAAAACTCTCAGGGACAAGTAATGGTTGTTCCTCAAGATGATGAAGATGAATTTGTAGAAATTGATTGTCAAGTTGTTCTAGCTTCGTATGACCCGAACGATAAAGCAGTTGTTCCACAAGGTCTTTTAGTACAACATTTTATTGACACTACTGATGTGCTAGAATACAAAATTCGTTTTCAAAATACTGGAACGGCTCCTGCAATAAAGGTTGTAGTTACAGACACTATTTCAGAATTTCTTGATGTTGCCAAATTTCAGCACATGAGTTCTAGCCATCCTTGTACTGTTGATATTTTATACTCAAATATTATCCGCTGGACATTTAATGATATTATGTTACCCGACAGTACTCACAACGAGCCTGAAAGTCATGGTTATATTAAATTCAAAATAAATCAAATTCCTGGAAATACTTTTGGAGATATTATTACAAATAATGCTGCTATTTACTTTGATTACAATTTACCGGTAATTACAAATTCAGTATTTAATACTATTGGCAAAATGAGTGAGATAAGCACTCCTGCTCCTGTTATTTATATTACTGACAGAATTGTAAATGTTTATCCAAACCCAAGCAATTCAGTTGTTTCATTTGAAGTTAATTCTGATAATTACACAATTGATATCGTAAACTTATCAGGTCAAAAAGTAAGAAGTATTACAGCAATTTCAAGTCCTGTATATGCAATGCCAAGAAGCGGTATGGCAAGTGGAATTTACTTCTACTCAATATCTGATAGTAAAGGCAAAATTGCTTCAGGGAAGTTGATTATTGAAGAATAAAGAAGTACTAATAGAAAAAAAAGAGAAGCATAAACATTTACGCTTCTCTTTTTTTATTAGTAATTTTTCATTTAATCATTTTTTAAAACCCTAAAATCAGCACCTGTAGGATTTTGAAAGACTCTGAGTTCAAATTCAGGAATAATTGCGAGAACATGGTCAAAAATATCGGACTGAACAGCTTCGAACTCAACCCAAGGTTTAATTTTACTAAATCCATAAATTTCCATCGGGATACCATTTTCAGTTGGCTCTAATTGTCTAACTAAAATTGTCATATCGGTATTTATTTTTTCATTTTGTTTTAAATACTGATCTAAGTACATACGAAATACACCAATATTTGTCATCCTTAAACCATTAACAACAATGCTAGTATCAGCATTTAAATTTTTATTGTATTTATTTATTTCTTCTGATTTTGAAGGAATATAATCCTTAAGCAAATAAAACTTCGAAAGCTTCTCAATCAATTCTGAAGAGCAAAATTTAACACTATTCATATCTATTTTAACAGCTCTTTTTATTCTTCTTCCACCCGACTCTTCCATTCCTCTCCAGTTGTGGAAAGTTTCGGTTACTAACGCATAAGTTGGAATTGTAGAAATTGTGTTATCCCAATTTTGAACTTTTACCGTATTTAAACTAACTTCTGTTACAGTTCCATCAGCATTTCTGGCTGGCATAGAAATCCAATCTCCAATCCTTACCATGTCATTTGTAGTAAGTTGAATACCTCCTACC
>JBBQCZ010000096.1:0-15224 GCA_038319215.1 Bacteroidales bacterium
AAATGGTTGCTAAAACATTCTGTATTTATTGATATTTTTAGCTTTGCAGTAACTGAAAGCATATGAATAAAAGTTTGGATATGAAGGGTTGTCGAGTATAAGGTTCGAAAAGCAAAAAGATTTAATTTTCCCTTCAAGAACCTTATTATCTTTTCAACCTTAATAAAGTAGATTATAAATGAAATCAACCTTATTACCTTTGTTTCTTCATTGATTTTTTGGCTTAATAGACAAAATGGTTGCTAAAACATTCTGTATTTATTGATATTTTTAGCTTTGCAGTAACTGAAAGCATATGAATAAAAGTTTGGATATGAAGGTGTGTCGAGAATAAGGTTCGAACAGCAATAAGATTTAATTTTCCCTTCAAGAACATTATTATCTTTTCAACCTTAATAAAGTAGATTACAAATGAAATCAACCTTATTACCTTTGTTTCTTCATTGTTTTTTTAAAGTTTAGATGCGTTTGCCCTGATCTATTCTGTAATGTATGGAATCGTAAAATAAAAAGTACTTCCGTTACCTTCTTCCGACTTAACCCAAATTCTTCCTCCAAGCATTTCGATGTACGCTTTAGAGATTGCCAAGCCAAGTCCCGCTCCCTGATAAGCGTGACGGTCAGCAATGTCGGCTTGGATAAATCGTTCGAATACGGCTACCTGTCTGTCTTCTGGAATGCCGATTCCAGTGTCTTTTATGTAAAACTCTAATTCGGCTGGTTCGACAGGGCCGATAGATGTCGGCTCACCAACCGTAGCTTGAGTTTTTCTAAGAGTGTAGCCAAATTCTATCGAACCGTTTTTGGTGTATTTGATGGCATTTTTAACCAAGTTAGTAAGTATTCCATATAATTTCTCGCGATCGGTCTTAATGACAGCTTCATTTATTGCCAAGGAATTGATAAAAGACAACTTTATTCCTTTTTCATCGGTCTCAGGCTTAAAGAAACTATAAATATATTCCATTTGCTCGTTAATATTTACCTCCTTTAAATTCAATTGCATTAGACCTGCTTCAATCTTCGAAATGTTTACAATATTATTGATGATGTTAAGCATTCTTGCTCCACTTTTTTCAATGATTTGAATGTATTGCTGTTGCTTGTCACCAGAAAGTCCAGGTATTTTTAATAATTCAGCAAAACCCATAATGCCATTCATCGGCGTGCGTATTTCGTGACTCATATTTGCCAAAAATGCAGATTTTAGACGGTCGCTTTCTTCGGCTTTTAATTTGGCTGCCAAAAGTTCAATATTTGTTTTTATAATTTCTTGTTCAGACATTTTTCTGCTAACAATTTCTCCGATGAGTTTTGCAGTTGTCTTAAGGCGATTTTTGGCAAGTTCAATAATATAGGGCGGTTTAGTATCGTATTCCTTTGATTTTTTTATTAACTCTTCTACTGGAACATTATATTTTTGTGCTAGTTCCATTAATTTTTGTTTGTCTTGAGGTGGGTCACCATATCCAAAATTAATAGCTCCAATTATATTGCCTCCAGCTAGGATTGGATGTGCATACATATTGATTCCTCCACTGCATACAATGTCAGTTCCACTGCCTGTATTAATAGCTGCAAGGGATGCATCTTTCCAGCACGATTCGTGACACAACCATTTTCCAGAATTTAATGCTTCCACATTGTCATCAGTATTACAAAGTCTGTAGGAAGCCTCATCCATATAACGACACCATCCTGACGAAAATATACCCAAAGCATAATCACCGTTTTTCTCGTATATTGCCGAAGAAGTTTCAAGTAAACCCAAATAATCGTCGGCTATGTCATGCAATACTTCGGCTCCAACCGAATCATGAATTAATCGATTAGTATTCAAATGCGTTAAGTCTCCATATACCGGAACATATTCTTTTTTGTCAACTTCTGCTGGTAATAATTTCTTTTTACTCAGCATCCATTCAATTTTCTTCAGTGCTTCTTCAGCTTTCTTTTGTTCCGTAACATCACGAACAACACCACTTATCTTTAAGGGGTTCCCAAAAGTGTCTCTTTTAATTTCAGCAATCGAGTGAACAGTTTTTTGAATCCCTTTATCTGCAGTGATAATATCAAAGACCAAATCGTATTTTTTATCGTGTTCTATCAGATCAATTAAGGCCTGATGTACTCGTTCTCTTTCTGGAATACAATTTTCTACTTTCTCAGTTGTGAAATCCTTATCCTCGAAATTTAAACCATAGATTTTAATAGCTTCATCAGATGCCCAAAAATTTGTTGTTATAGGATTATATTCCCAGTTTCCAACATGTCCTAATGCCTGGGCATCTTTGTAGCGCTGGTGATTGACTAAAAGTTCTTCTTCTGCTATTTTTCGTTCAGTAATATCTCTGCCAATTCCTAGAACTCCAACAATTTTATTGTTGATAGTTAGAGGAGTTTTAATAGTCTCCAAAAACTCTTCATGCCCATCGTTTGCAAAACCTATTTGTTCTGTATTTATTGTTGGTTTTTCTGATCTTATTGCATTTTTATCATGTGCCCGGAAAGAGTCAGCTTTTTCTTTATCTACAAAATCATAATCAGTTTTACCAATAATTTCACTTTCCGTTGCGCCAAAAAAATCTTCGAAACGTTTATTGCATTTTAAATACTTCCCGTCAATATCCTTGAGCCAAATTAAATCGGGAATTGTCTGTATTATTGTATTTATCTGTGCTTCATTCTCAATGGCTTTTTCTTTTGCCTTGATTAAATCATATCCGGTCTGTTTACGCTCGCTAATATCGTGGTAATTTAACAGTACCCCATTTATCACAGGGTCGTTGAGGCGATTAACGGCCGTAAGTTCTATCCATTTATAATTACCATCTTTACATTTGTGCCTGAATTCAATCCTTGTCAAGGCGTTTTCTGTTTCGAGTAGTTTACTGAATTCTATCTGACACCTTTCAATATCTTCGGGATGCACAAAATCCCATCCGTTGGTATTAATCATATCCTTCTGTGTCCATCCCAACCATTTCTCAATATTCGGACTTTGATATTTTATACTGCCATCAGTACCCATAATGGCAATAACATCACCAATGTTTTCAATCATTGCAGCGTGACGTATATTTGTGGTCAGAAGTGCCTGTTCTGCTTGCTTTTTCAGAATTGCAATTGATGCTTGTTTTATAAATGTTTCTATTAATTGCTTATTTTTAATTTCGCCTGTTTTGTCTTTTAAAAAGATGATAACATTCCCAAAGAACTGGGTTTTCTTTACTAAGTCAATTACATATATTTTGTTTACACCAGCAAGCTTTTCGATAGATTCACAAATACTTTTCGGAATAGTATTAAGTAATATTCCATAAAGACCTTCTTGATAAACATGCAATTTTCCATCTTGATAATGTACATTCGTATCCTCAACCTCAAGTTTCATTCCTACTGGATTTCTTCCTAATTTATTGGTAATGATATTCGCTAATTTTCCAGCTCCTAGGATTGAATGTGTCGTTGGAAAGCCAGTTTTAGGGTCAACAGAATTTACTACAATATATGAGTCTTTACCTACAAATTCTCTAATCTGCTCTCCAACAAAATCATAAATATTTCTATCCGATGGAAAATCTACAAGCAGCAATGCTGTTTCTGATAAGAGTTTAATATTATTAATATGTATTTCCTCTTTTTTCTTTGCTTGGTTGCGTTCGCTAATGTCTAATACTGTAAAAGTTACTCCCTTGCTTAAATCTTTTATGTCAATGGGTGTTGAACTTAACAACACATCAATTATTTTCCCGTCTTTTCGTTTAAAATGAGTTTCGACTGCTCCTGTTCCATATTCATTTATTTGTCTGTATTTTTCCTTCCCCACATATCCATAATCTTCTTTTGTTGGATAAAGAATCTCTGAAGATTGGTTAAGTAGCTCCTCCTCTTGATATCCAGTTATTTCACATAAACGATCATTTATATTAACTAGAATCCGATTCTTCACAAGGCCTATTCCAACTGGAGCTGAACGAAAAATGCTGCTTATTCTATTATTACTTTCCTCAACTAATTCCTCTGCCTGTATTCTTTCACTTATATCAAAAACTGTCAAAAGAAATTTTTGTTCTACTTCTGCAAAAACACCTTCAATAAAAACAAAAATAGTGTATTTGTCATTTACCGTAAGTTGTACTTCACAGTTTTGTTTGATTTTGGATTCTAAAACATTGGCTAAAAAGTCAGTAAAAACGACACGTTTATCTTTTGCAATAAATAAACTAAAATTGTTTTTTATTAATTTTGAACGTTCCTTGCCAAGCATTTTAGCTCCGATGAAATTTAATTCACAAATTTTAAATTCTTTGTCAATGGTAAAATATCCGGATGGGGCGAAATCATATAAATTTGCATATTTTTCTGCATCGACTTTTGCTTTTTCCTTTGCAAGTTGCAGTTCTTCGTTCTGCATTTCCAATTCTATTTGGTGAACTTGAAGTTCATGCACCAGTTTTATCCTATCTGCTTCGGATAAGTAATCAGTGTTTTGAGAGTTTTTCTCTTTTAACAGCTTTTCAGCTTTCTGTCGAAGGTTGTTTTTATCTTGTGCGTTCATGGTTTTTTTTTTTATGGTCTGACAAACTTATTAAGGTCCCTGAGCTTCGGTCCCTGAGCCTGTCGAAGGGCCGAACTCCAAACTTAGGCAGGTCCCTGAGCTTCGGTTGCTGAGCTTGTCGAAGCAGCCGAAGGGCCGGTCTTCCTCAAACTTCCGTTATATTCTCCCCAATAGTAATAATTCCTGTTAAAAGACCTTTATCATCAAATAACTGATGCGCAGTCCATTCAATTTTAAGTTGCTTGCCAGATGCCGATTTTACTAGGTTCTCAAATCTGTTAAGTGAAGATTCTGATAACAGCTGCTTCATATCTGCTTCAACTTTTTCTCGGAGATTTTTCGGGATAAACAATTCAAAATAATTTCTGTCGATTACATCGATGCGTTTTCGCTCAAAAACTTCTTCGGCTTCTTGATTAAATTCAATTATTTGTCCATTAGCTGACAATCCAATTATGACACTTGGTACTTTGTGAATAAATGACTTTAGTATTTGATGAGTTTTGTTTAAAGCATTTTCTAATTGCTTGGCTTTTGTAACATCAATAAATGTTATTACAAGTCCTTCAATTTTATTGTCAAGAGTGCAGTAAGGCATTATCCTTATGGTGTAAAAAGATCCATCATCACTTGAAATGGTTTTTTCTGAATATAATAGCGTGCGTAATACCTCTTTAGTGTCGGAGAGCATTTCGGGGTAGTTGAGTTTGTTGGATAAATCGGTAAAATGTCGCCCGATATCGCTTTGCAACAGATTGTATATTTTAGTTGCATGTGAGGTGAATTGTCGTATTTTTAGATCGCGATCCAAAAACAAGGTTATAATTTCGCTGTTATTCAGCAAATTACGGATATCGTTGCTTGCTCTCAATGAATCATCAATCTTACTCTGAAGTTCAACATTTACTGTTTGCAATTCTTCGTTTAGGCTTTGCATTTCTTCTTTTGAAGTGGTAAGCTCTTCGTTAGCTGATTGCAACTCCTCGTTCGAAGATTGAAGTTCTTCGTTGGTCGATTTAAGCTCTTCCTGTGAGGTCTGCATTTCTTCGTGTGTAGTTTGAAGGTCTTCTGCTAAACGCTGTATCTCTTGTTCTAATTCAATTTGCAATGGAGAACCATCAGACTTTTCACTTTTATTTTTTTTGATATTTTGTTTATCTAATGGAACATCTGAAAAAACAATCAGTATTTTTCCTTTTATTGCAGATGGATTTTCTATTTGTTGCAAGCTAATATTAACTATAAGTGTTCCTCCATTGGTGCCAACTTTAACATTATGTAAATGGACAATTTCATAATTTTGCATAGCCTTGCGGAAAGCAGTTGGTAGTTCGTTACGAAGGCCTTCTCGAGCCATTGTAAATATGTTAAAACTAGCTTTGCCTGCTGCTGGAGTCAGATATTTTCCCGTATTACCTGTTAAATAAATAATGTCGCCTTGGAAATTTACCAGAACACTTGCAGGCGAGTATTGTTGCAAAATTAAGTTATCAGTAATCGATTGTATATTGTCGGGTACTTTAGCCATAGTTATCTTATCTGTATTGTTTGTTGTGGTTTTAGAAAATGCTGTAGGGAAATTTATAAACTCATCTTGTTTTATAGTCCCAAGTTTTTGGTACACGCGAAGTCTAGAATTAATAGTGCTGAAAAAATCTTTGTGATTACTATTAGATTCGGCGCTACCAAGTATCAAAATGCCATTAGCATTGAGGCTATAATGAAAAAGAGAAATTAATTTGTTCTGCAAATCTGCACTCATATAAATGAGCATATTGCGGCATGAGAGAATGTCGAGTTTTGTAAACGGAGGGTCTTTAATGATATTTTGAGGTGCAAAAACTACCATTTCTCGAATCTCGCTGATAATCCGGTATTGGTTGTAAGATTTTATAAAAAAACGAGCTAGACGTTCGGGGTTTACATCGGCTTCGATATTGACTGGATAAATTCCCTTCCGGGCTTGTTCAATTGCTCCGCTATCGAGATCGGTAGCAAATATCTGAAAAGTGAAATTGTTATTCTTGTTCTGTTTTTCAACGGCTTCTTTGAAAATCATTGCTAGTGTAAAAGCCTCTTCGCCAGTAGAGCAAGCTGGTACCCATGCTCGTATGACATGCCTTTGAGGAAAATCGGCAAACATTTTTGGTAAAACAGATTCCTTTAGGTGTTCCCATAATTCTGTATCACGAAAAAAATTAGTTACGCCAATTAACAGTTCTTTGAAAAGGATATCTATTTCGGTAGGGTTTTCCTGCAAATAACGAACATAAGATGCTATTTTGCTAATTTGGTGAATGCCCATTCGTCTTTCGACGCGGCGATACAGTGTGTTTTTTTTGTATTGTGAGAAATCGTTTCCGGTTTTTATACGCAGTAAAATAATAATTTTTTCGAGCGAAGAGTTATCGTTCTCCAATTCCGGAGCTTCACCCATGCTTATAGCAACTTTGCTAATCCTAAGTAGTTTTGCAGGTAATTCGCAGGCTGGTGCTATAATGTCAACCGTTACTGCTTCAATTGCAGAGCGTGGCATAGAATCGAATTTGGCGGAGCTAGGTTCCTGGGCCAGCACAATTCCGCCATTTTCTTTAATTGCTTTTACGCCCATACTACCATCTGAACCCATTCCTGATAAAATAATGCCAATGCTTTGATCTTGCTTATCTTCAGCCAAAGAACGAAAAAAGAAATCGATTGGTAAACGTAACCCACGAGTTTCAATCGGCTCAAACAAATGCAAAGCCCCATTGAGAATCGACATGCTTTTATTAGGCGGAATAACATAAACGCAGTTAGGTTTTATTTTAAGCCGGTCATTAACGATGACTACCTGCATTTTTGTAATACGTTGTAGCAACTCTGGCATTATACCTTTGTGGTCGGGGTCGAGGTGCTGAATAACGACAAAAGCCATTCCGCAATCTGGTGGCATGTTTCCGAAAAATTGTTCCATTGCTTCTAAGCCACCGGCAGATGCGCCAATTCCAACAATTGGAAACTGATCGCTTTTTGAATTTACAGTGTTATCGGATTTAGGCTTTTTTGTTTCTAAATCTTTTTGGAGTGGTTTCTTTTGGCTTGTCATTTTTTATTTATTGCTAATTCTTTTTGTAAAATGAAATACTTGCTATTGCTTGCAATTTAAAGCTTAATAAAAGAGTGATATTTTAATAATTACTGGTCAATTTACTGATAAATTCCAAATTGATCAACAATGTAATTCTTGTAATTGATTTGCCAAGATAGTCATAAAAAACAACTTATGCAATATTTATGTAAAATATTTTAATACAGAATGTGATTTCGAATTGCTAATTAGTTTTATGAAAAATAAAAGCTATTTTTGGAATCAGAAATTCCTGCTTTTAATTGTAAGGATTTACAAGTTTCCTTTATCACAGCGGCAGCAAAAATTCAACAGATATAAGACTGTAAAGACAAAGAAATGAGTAATAATAAATATATATATACTTTTAATTACGATAATACTGAAAGTGAGTTGTGTAAACTCGAGTTGAGATGTATTTTTAATGAGGAAGTAACGAGTAAACTGCTTTTTTCTGACATAAAGATGGACCCATCAAGTAGTGCTTTCGTAAAAAGTAGAATTGATATTATTAAATTTTCCGAAGATTATGATACGCTCATAAATGACATTAAAAAAGAAAATATATGCACTGAATGTTTTAAAGTTGAATATTTAGTTTTTGATGGTGATACAACCGAGTACGCCGATAGGCTTGAAAAACTAAGAGATATTGGCTACAGTATTGAAGGTGCTCACGATTATTATAGTCCAAAAAAAACTTATGCTTTATGCAATATTCAAGGCGTCTGGTATTTTGGTGTTTTAATTAAAAATAATTTTGATTGGCATAAACATAAACAAAAACCCTGCTCATTCAGTAACTCAATAAGTATAAGTATTGCCAAAGCTCTTGTCAATATTGCAGCAAATGGCAACAAAGATAAAATGTTGTTAGATGCATGTTGTGGCGTTGGTACAATAATGTTAGAAGCCTGTTTCGCAGGTTTTAATATTGAAGGTTCTGATATTAGCTGGAAGACATGCAATAATGCAAGAGAAAATCTTTCTTTCTTCAACTATACTGCAAATGTATATTGCTCCGACATAAAAGACATTAGCAAAAAATATGATGCTGCCATTGTTGACCTACCATACAATTTGTACAGTTTTGCATCTGATAGTGACATCTTAAAGATTATTGAGTCGACTGCAGCAATTGCCGATAGAATTGTTATTGTATCTACCACTGATATTTCAAACATAATCAGCAAAACCGGATTTGTAATAACAGATTATTGCAGCGTTAGTAAAAGAGGAAAACGAACTTTCGCAAGAAAAATATGGGTGTGTGAAAAGACCGATCTCAAAACAGGGAAAACGGATAGTAGTAAGTAGTATGTGGTATGTAGTCCCGAGCCTTTGGCTCGAGGATCCTCGAGCCAAAGGCTCGGGATAGGTAGTAGGTAGTAAGTAGTAAATAGTAAGTAGTAAATAGTAAGTAGTAAATAGTAAGTAGTAAGTAGTGCTTTCGACAGGCTCAAGCACCGATGTAAGCATTAAACCGCTAATCTCAAAGCAAATGCCAATCTCCCTTAGCCTTAGCCTTTGCCTTTGTAAATAGTAAATAGTAAGTAGTATGTGAGTATTATGGTAAGAAGTGAGTTGCGAACTGAGAACCGTTGAATCCTTGAAATTCCACTTGTAAAAACAGCAAATAAAATACATGAGAATTATACAAATAAAATCTATAATTCCCGTACCTTTGCGAATTATTAAAAAACTCTAACTTATGTCGTTTCATTCATTGGGCTTATCCGAAAATCTATTAAAAATTCTTAATGATAACAATTATACCAAAGCTTATCCAATTCAGACGGAGGCTATTCCTGCTATAATTCAAAAGAAAGACATTCTGGGAATTGCCAAAACTGGTTCGGGAAAGACTATAAGTTATGTATTGCCTATTTTAATGAATCAGCAAGGAACGAAAGAAACAAAAAATCGCCATGTTAATGTATTGATTTTAGTTCCGACTCGCGAATTAGCAACACAGGTTTTGGATGTTTTTAAACTTTTTAATCAGGGATTTACAAAACCGGTAAAAGTAAAAGCTGTATTTGGTGGCGTATCCATAAATCCGCAGATGAAAGGACTGTTAGGAGTGAATGTTTTGGTTGCTACTCCTGGACGATTATTGGAGTTGTTGGACTCTAACGCACTTCACATATCAGACATCGATACACTTGTTCTTGACGAAGCTGATAAAATGCTTAATCTAGGTTTCAAGGAGGAGCTAGATCGAATAATTGCAATGCTTCCAAAGAAACGTCAAAACTTATTGTTTTCCGCAACCTTAAGTGAAGATATTAAAAATATTCAGCAGCTTTTATTGCTCAATCCACAAATAATAAAGATTGATGAAGAAAAAGATCCAATAGAACTAATCCAACAAGTAGCCTATTTTGTTTCACCTGAAAATAAAGGACCATTGCTTAGATATCTTATCGAAAGCAAGAATATGAATCAAGTTCTGATATTTACATCATCTATTCAAAAAGCCGATCAGGTTGCCAATAAACTCCGTAATAATGGAATAGATGCACGTTCTATTCATAGTAAAAAAAGCCAAGGCTCCAGAACTGATTTGCTAACAAAATTCAAATACAAAAGACTTCACGTATTAGTAGCTACCGACTTGCTTTCTCGTGGTATAGATATCGAATTTTTACCTTATGTTATCAACTATGAACTGCCACGTTCTCCAAAAGATTTCATCCATAGAATTGGACGTACTGGTCGTGCAGAATCACCCGGAGAAGCTATTTCACTAATTTCACCAGACGAAGAGCAACACTTCAAAGTCATTCAGAAGAAAATGAAGAAATGGATAGACAGAATTGATGGAAATGAGCTATTGGAAAACAGTTAAATTTTAAAAAATTTAGATTCTAGCTTGATATGCGAGTAAAGCTGGCTTTTAGTGTGAAGAATAATTTCTAGCCGCATTTATCTTCGACAATCTAATAGTATTCTATAAATCAAAAATTCCCTAACCAAATAATCAATCAGTAAGTTCTTCTTTAAGTGCATTTTAACTATTCTAAATCACTCTTTGCTTGTATAATATTTTGAAAAGTTGGGAAATTTTCGGTAATACTACCTGCATTATTTTTATTAATTTTGAAAATAAGATCTTTTGTAGTTGTAAAAACCAGAACAGTTGAAAAGGGATTTTTTAGATGTGATTTTAAAATTATAAAAGCTTCATCTAATGTTAGCTCATCTTCTTTATCTTGCATTTCTCTCAATCTGTATCTAAATTTTAATAATACCTTGAAGCCATCTTCGGAATAAACAGGTCTAACAAATATATTTTTCAAGTTTTGTTTGCCAATGGTCTTTGCCATGGTTAATTTGGCAAACGTACCTTCTTCAACACTTTCATTTACTTGTTCCCATAAGAGAGCAAACACATCTTCGTATGACATAAACTAAAGATTTATTATTAAGTATTTTGTGCAACAAAAGTAATACAAATTTTTCAATACATATATTTAGTAATGAAAGTATCTGATTTGAAAATAAATAACTTACTTTAAGTATATTAGGCAATAATTGTACTCCAATTTCTCATAAAGTTTTGCAGGGCAAACGCATCTAAATATAGAAATTAAATAAGCTTTAAGATAACTTTATACCGATACGCTTTTAGTAAATCAATTCCCGATAAATGCGGGATTTCGCAATCTCAAAATGCGCTTCGCTTTTATGACATAACTAAAAGTCTATCGGTATTGTTTACTCCCGTATTTATCGGGAATCCATTTTATAGTCTTTACAAATACTCAAAGCGGTTGAGTATAGCTGGACATATAGTTTCAATCTGTCTAAAATGTAGCACTACGTCTTAGCTATACTAGTGTAAATATACTTTGTTCTGCGCGGAGAGCTTTTAAAAGAAGGTAATAAGGTTGATGTATTTGGTTAAAGTTTGGATATGAAGGTTTGTCGAGAATAAGGTTCGAACAGCAATAAGGTTTAGCTTCTCTTCAAAAATCTTATTGTTTTATAACCTTAATAAATTGGAAATGAAGATGTGTCGAGAATAAGGTTCGAACAGCAGTAAGGTTTAGCTTCTCTTCAAAAACCTTATTATTTTATAACCTTAATAAATTGGAAATGAAGATGTGTCGAGAATAAGGTTCGAACAGCAGTAATGTTTAGCTTCTCTTCAAAAACCTTATTATCTTTTCAACCTTAATAAAGCGAATAATAACTAAAATCTACCTTATTACCTCTCTTTGTTTCTTCATTGATTTTTTTAAGTTTAGATAAGTTTGCCCTGTAAAGTTTTGTTTAAGTTCTATTAGTTACAATATAATTTGTATATTTGCTATTAAAATTAAAAACCCATAAAAATTAGCCACCCTATGAAACCAAAGCAACTAATATTATCAATCTTAAGTATTCTTATTGCAAGTTCGCTGCATTCTCAAATCGTTGATAGCACTTTCGGCACTAATGGTTATGTCCCGTATGGAGTTGTAGGAAATAGTGAAGATAACCTGGGAACAGGTAATAGCATAGCGGTTCAAAATGATGGTAAAATACTTGTTGCAGTGGATAAGTTTAATCCAAATGGCAGTTCAGATTTGTGGTTTTATACGTATCGTTATAATCAGGACGGAACTCCAGATATTAGTTTTGGTGATAATGGCGTTTCACTGATATTTGCAGGAGATGCATCTAACAATAAAGATGTAAAAGTACAGGAAGATGGAAAGATTGTAGTTGTTGGTGAAACAGAATACTGTACTGGTGGAGTTTGCGGCGCTGCTCAGTTTATTATGATGCGTATGAAAACTGATGGTGTTATTGACAGCACTTTTGGAATTAACGGAAAGATATTGTCGAGTGATATTTTTGGAGTCTCGGGTCTTTTTGCAAAACCTGAGAGAGTTTTAATTACACAGGATAATAAGTTTTTAATTGCCGGTAGGGGTATGTCAGCAAAACCTTTTATAGCAAGAGTGAACAACAATGGAACAATGGATGGCTCTTTCGGAAATATTGGTGTGTTCTCTGACACGGCGGCCTATGCAACTGTGGCAGATCTGACTACTGATAATTTGGGAAATACATATTGCTTAATTTTATATTATAATCAAAATGATACTATTAACGCCAGCGATACATACATTATTAAATTGAATGAAAATGGTGTTCTTGATGCTTCTTTTGGCACTGGTGGTAGAAGAATTTTTAATTCTGCAGCATACGAACAACCGACATCTATTGCAATTCGTTCCGATAATAAAATAGTTGTTGCCGGACATAGCCAACCTGTTTATATAACAGGGTTTAATGATGGTTATGGCGAAACAAATGAGGGTTTTATTATAATTTTAAATCCCGATGGTAGCGAAGCATCTATTTTGCCACAGGGATTTTTGACTTATAAGTTACCTGACGATACCACTACATTTATTCATAAGTTGCTGCTTACACCAGATGATAAAATGTTGATTAGCGGAAGAACGATAACTAAAATTAACGGCAATTATCATGAAAAAGCGTTTATTGCTCTTTTAGATGAAAATGGAATTTTAGATGCCAGTTTTAATGAAGTCGGTTTTATGAAGTTTGATTACGGGCTACATTCAAACATTGGTTCATTGGCTTGTTTTCTCGATTTGGAATTATTGCCTAATCAAAAGATATTAGCTTGCGGATATCGTAATCCAATCTCTTTTAATACCACGAAGTCTTTATTCTTGTTAAAATTAAAGGAGGTAAACATTGGCGATCCTACTTATACAAATGAGAATATTGATATTGATGATGAGTTTACTGTTTTTCCAAATCCTGCGCTTAATTATATTACTGTAACCAATAATAGCAATTCTTCTTCTGAATGTATTATAACTGTTATTAGTATTAATGGACAAGTTCTGCTTACAAATAAATTCGAGAATCAGCAGGAAATGCTGCTGGACGTAATGTCGCTTGCAAAAGGAATTTATTTCATCAGAATTCAGGATGAAGAGCAAACTGTGGTTAAGAAAATTATGATTCAATAATTGTTTTAAGGTTTGGAATTTTCTCTAAAAACTAAGATTGCCTAAATGCGATGTGTGGATTAGCCTTGCGAAATAATAATTCGCAAAAAAACACACACATCTCCAAATAATTTTATAATCTAAATCCAGTGCGCAGGCAGCTGAGTTTTTTATTGAACCAACTCGCGTGGGTTTGTATTTTAAGTGCAAAACCGTTTGCTATACTAATTTTTGTATCACCATGTAAATTTAAACAAAAATATGTATGAAATATCCATACTTTATGCTATTTTTGAGAAATATTGTATGGGATTGTCATACATGTGTTATAGTTACCAACAAGCCGAAGGAGCACCAGCATACAATAAACAATGTCTGAAAACAAAGAAAATATTGAAAAGAAAATCTGCCCATATTGTGGGTCGAAAAAGCTAATTAAAAAGGGAATTAGAAAGAATAAACTGAAAGAAGTTCAAGTATATTCTTGTAAAGATTGCTCGAAAAAATTCTCTGACTCAAATTTTATAAATAAAACTTACAGCATTGCGCAAATTGTTAAAACCCTGCCTTACTATAATAAAGGCTTAACAATAAAAGAAGTTTCTGATAAGACAAATATTCCGTCTAGTACAATTGCAAACTGGATTGTTGAATATAAACAAACTTTCAATTTACTTGAATTTGCAACGCAAATACGGAAATTTAAAACAATAAATAAAATTATTGAAACTCATAAATACGACCACGGAATAATTTATTTGTATCAACATCATAAGTTTAAACTGGAAAATATTGCAAATTTAAAGCCCTTGCACTTTATGAGTATTTAACTCTTGTTAGAAACGGAAAAATAGATAAAAATATTTTTGCTAATTGCAAAATCAGAGCATCTGCAGCTAAGCTGAATATTGAAAGTATAAACGTAACAAGAAGTTACAGTAAAAACTGCGAAATTGCAAAAATGGCTCTCGAAATTGCAAAAAGCAATAAAAGCAGACACTGGGCAATCGAAAAAGTTTTATTAGAAAATGATACCGTAACTATTGCAACCGAAATTCCTGTTTATTTAGATACTACAAAAACCAATATGCCTTTTTTGAAATCTATGGCAGACAATGATGGCTATATTACTGGGCATATTGACATTTTACAAATAAGAAATAATGAAATTATTATTTTGGATTACAAACCCGAAGCGGCAAAAGAAAAGCCTTTAGGGCAATTATTTGTTTACGCTTGTTGTTTGAGTCGTTTAACAGGAATACATTTCGCAAAAATTAAACTTGCGTGGTTTGACGAAAAGGATTATTTTGAAACTGATACTATGGATGTTTATAAAAACGTGATGAAAAACTTTATGAAATGAAAATTAATTTTGTTATTTTTGTGTAAAAATTAAATAGATTTTAAGAAATGCAGATTGATTATTTACAACACACAAAATATTAAATAACAATTATTTGGGAACAAATTATATTGAAAATAATGATTGAATGAAATTTCTATAATTTGTTTATTGAGTTGAGTTTATTTTTTTTTAAATTGTTAAATATAATTGTAGATGGAAAGAAAG
>JBBQCZ010000097.1:0-15200 GCA_038319215.1 Bacteroidales bacterium
TACAGTGTATTCAAATATTCTTAAGGATTTATATCCAGATGTACCTATTGTAATTGGTGGTATTGAAGCATCAATGCGTAGGTTTGTTCATTATGATTTTTGGCAAAATAAACTTTTAACTTCCGTGCTAGAATCGTCTAAAGCAGATATACTTACGTATGGAATGTCTGAGAAATCAATAGTTCAAATAGCAGATAAGTTAAGTGAATCTGGACAAGTATATGATTGCTACAACATTAAACAAATTGCTTATCTAAGCGACTATACAGATAGAATTGATTCCGACATCAAACTTTTTTCTTACAAAGACCTACAAACTGACAAATTAAAATATGCCAAGAATTTTGTTAAAGTTGAGCAGGAATCAAATTGCATTTCCAATGTCCGAATTATCCAAGATTTACAAACTAAAAGGTTAATTGTAAATCCCGCATTCCCAGTATTGAGTGAAAAAGAAATTGACGAAATCTATGATTTGCCATTTTCACGAATGCCCCACCCTAGATATTCAGGTAAAGAGTCAATTCCTGCTTATGATATGATTAAACACTCGGTAAACATTCACCGCGGATGTTTTGGTGGTTGCAGTTTTTGCACAATTTCAGCACATCAAGGTAAATATATCAGCAGTCGTTCGCAAGAGTCGATTTTAAAAGAACTCGACAAAGTTGCAAAAATGCCAGATTTTAAAGGACATGTCTCAGATATTGGTGGACCATCAGCAAATATGTATAAAATGCAAGGATTTGATTTGAGCATATGCGACAAATGTAAAAAGCCATCATGTATTTTCCCAATTGTTTGCAATAATCTTAACACATCACATGAAGCTTTAAATAATCTTTATAAAGAATCGCTCAAAATCGATGGCATAAAAAAAATTAGCATTAGTAGTGGCGTAAGATATGACATAGTTCTACACGAAAATAGAAATCAAACCATAAATAAACACAATAGAGAATATCTCGAATTGCTTATTTCTAAGTTTGTTTCGGGTAGATTAAAAGTTGCACCAGAACATTCGTCTCCAAATGTTTTAAAATTGATGAGAAAAACCTCTTTTGGAGGATTTAGAGAGTTGAAAAAACTTTTCGACAAGATCAACGAAAAATACGAACTTAATCAGCAACTAATTCCATATTTCATTTCTGCTCACCCAGGTTGTACCGAAATAGAAATGGCTGAACTTGCTGTTGAAACTAAAGATTTGGGGTTTAAACTCGAACAAGTGCAAGCCTTTACGCCTACACCAATGACATTATCAACAGTAATGTTTTATACTGGTATAAACCCATACACTGGAGAGAAGCTATATGTTGCCAAAGATCAAAAAGAAAGAGATAGACAATTAAAATATTTCTTTTGGTACAAACCTGAAGTTAAAAAAGATTTATTACAGTCTCTACATAAAGCCTGTAGAAAAGATTTGGCCGAAAAATTATTAGGTATTGGTAGTTCTGACAATAATAAACAAAAGAAAAACACTTACCATAGTGAATCTAAGTTAAAAAGTGAATCTAAGTTAAAAAGTGAATCTAAACTTAAAAAAGAAGAACCTAAGACAAAGCTTAGCAAAGTTGTAGAACAAAAAAACAACTCAAAGAGTACTGAAAAAGCAAATAAAAGTGTTCCGCCAAAGCGTGGTGATCAAAAAAACAAAAAAAGAAAAAACAGGTTTTAAGCTATCATAACAGAATCGATTTTTGCGTGATTTAAAATGAGAAATTGTCGAATATTGTTTGATTGGAACTAAAATACGATTATTGTTCAGTATTAAACGAAAAATTGAATGGGAAACAGATTCAATAACTATTATTCAAAACATGGGTTAAAAATGCTTACGTTTTTCCAATTTAATTAAAACTCAACATTTCTTAGTAATAAATAAAAAGAAAAAATATTGCTAAATGCCAGAGGATAAGAATAGAATAATAAATAATTGTGACAAATAAGACAACAAAAATTTTAGTTTTTTTTTATAAACTCCTGTAATTCAAACACATAAGCCCAGTATAAGCTTTTTCTGTCAAATTATTTTTGATAATTTTTATGGACAGGAGGCATCAAGGATAAAAATAATGTATATTTTTGAAATAAATTTTTGATAAATTGGTTTACTAATAAAGAACTTACTTTTTCTGAATGGAATTATGATAAAAATTAAAATTAAAATATTTGTTATTATTTTGGCAATAAGTACGTTACCAATAGCTGCAAACGCACAGGCTACCATTCAGTTTAAATTTGCCCCAATTGGAATTCATCCATTTAATGAAACAAATTCACAATTATTTGAAAACAGATTAGATGCAAATGGAATTTTTATTGCAGAACCATGTTTTATATTTATTTATGAAACTTATTTACGAAGCGATACTTTTTCGGCACGCGCAATGTTTGGATTTTTAAGTGATGCTGCCTCAAAGCCTGGAATATTTTTTCATCTTGGGGTAAAACAAAGGTTAGTACAAATTTGGAGAAACTCTCTAAGCATTGGAATTGGCGGAAATCTTTATGGCAGATCAACTTGGGAGACAATACCAAATTATATTAATGATAATAGCTGGGCAGCAAACGGAGATTGGGAATACAAACTAGGAATCATGGCTGAGTTAGAATATACTTTATTTATTAACGACAAAAACGACATCACGTTATCAACAATATATGGACATCAACCAAATGCCTTTACTTTTACTGTTGGTTACAGACATTGGTTTTCTTCAATAATAAAACATCCAAAAAAATGTGGTAGTTGTCCATTTCAGAAAACAAATAAGCACTGGAATCCATAGTTAAGTACTATTAATCGCAATTTGCGATTATTTCCCTCAGTCTAAAGAATAATTATATACTTAAATTATGCAAAGCATAAACCTTAAGTTAAAATAATAAACTACTTTATTAAATACCTTTTTTATCAATGGGATTCACATATGTCTTTGAAGACGAATGTGAAGCAAGCAAAACTTGTTTATTAATAAGCTCAACAGCAGTTATTATATCTTTCTCTGAAATGATAGGGCTATAATTAAAAGTTTCATCTTTAATAGTTTTAACATTTATCTTGCACCTATTTCTATTAGAATATCCAATAAGCCCAGTTAAGAACTCTAACAATACAAACAATATATTTGAAGAAATTGATTCTCCCTTTTCATAAGAAATATCACTAATTTCAGAATAATCGCACTGAAAAGATGAGCTAAAAAAAGGAACCCAACATTCAGATTTTATCTCAAAATCATTTTTTCTAACTATAATAGAAGCTCTAAAAATAAATAAAATAATTAATACGGCTACAACAATACTAATCCCAAAAAACAAAGCGTTTATTTCCCATTTATAAAACGCAAAAATAATCCAGAAAAGTAGAATTAATCTAAAAATAAAAGGCATTATTATATTTCCTTTTGCCTCAAATAAGATTTCGTCTTTGTATTCCATTTTTTATTATTAATTTAATTAAGATTTTATACTCAACCTCTATAAAATTTCACAATAAAATTCTAACGAGGATGAGAGTAATATTTGGGATAAAGATAATTGACAATTAACGAAAAAACAATTAAATCGATAATTAAAAACACAAAAAACTGATTCCTAAAAATTGCAAATATATCTCCGGATTATTCAAAGAATTAGATTATTATTACAATTAAAAACTTTGAATTTTATAAATTTGTGATTCAAGTTTAGTTCTTTCAAACTTATTATCTTTACCACAAAAGAAAATTATTGATTTTGAAACGAATTGCAGAAAGCGGAAACATTATAATTAACGGTAAATCAATCTATTACAAATTTATTAATAAAGAATTACTATCTGATGAAAAACCTGTGCTATTATTTTTGCACGAAGGACTTGGGAGTAGTGAACAATGGAAAACTTTTCCAGTATCATTGTCAAATGCACTTGGTTTACCAGTCTTTATGTATGATAGATATGGCTATGCAAAATCGGAGCAAATTAAAGAAGAGCGACAATCAAATTTTCTAGAAATTGAAGCTAATGACTGGCTGCCAAAAATTCTCGCAGCTGTTGGTATTTCTGAAAATCCAAAAATAATTTTTGGTCATAGTGATGGAGCAACGATTGCATTACTTTATGCTGCAAACTTCCCAAACAATACTATTGGAGTAATCTCAGAAGCTGCACATGTATTTCTTGACGAAATTAGCATAAGTGGGTTAAAATCAGCCCGAGAAGCCTATGTTAATGGAAATCTACATTCGAAATTAAAAAAGTATCATAAAGAAAAAACAGATAGTATGTTTTTTACTTGGATTGACATCTGGCTCAATTACAACAATAAAGATTGGAATATTGAACAACACTTAAAAAATATAAAATGTCCAGTTCTAGCAATTCAGGGTACAGAAGATAATTATGGCACACCACAACAAATGTATTCAATTAAAAATAATATAAAAGGCCGAGGAGAAATACTATTAATTGAAAATTGCGGACACGCACCACATCATGAAGAACGCGAGATTGTGGAAAAAGAAATAATAAAATTTATTCAAAACTTATAGTTTTTAATGACAAAAATCATATCTTTGGTTTTGTAAAACAGATAATACTAATCTATAAAACAAACAAACTATGAATTTTGAATTTACAGAAGAACAATTAATGATAAAACAAGCTGCGCGTGATTTTGCAGTAAGAGAATTATTACCAGATGTACTTGAGAGAGATGCAAAAGCGATGTTTCCAGCACGTCAAATGAAAATGTTAGCAGAATTAGGATTCTTTGGAATGATGGTTGACCCAAAATACGATGGAGGCGGAATGGATTCCATTTCGTATGTGCTTGCTCTCGAAGAATTTGCAAAAATTGATGCATCTACGTCTGTAGTTTTAGCAGTCCACAACTCATTAGCATGCTATGGCATAGAGCATTATGGAAATGAAGATCAAAAGCAAAGATTTCTACCAGCTCTTGCACGAGGTGAGAAAATTGGAGCTTTTTTATTATCCGAGCCAGAAGCAGGTTCGGATGCCACATCGCAAAAAACAATTGCCGAAGATAAAGGAGATTATTACCTTGTTAATGGAACTAAAAACTGGATTACCAGCGCCGACAATGCAGGAACATATTTATTGATAGCCCAAACTTATCCTGATAAAAAACACAAAGGAATAAACGCTTTTATTGTTGACAGACATACACCAGGAATTACACTTGGACCACATGAAGATAAAATGGGTATGAGAAGTTCTGATACACATTCTGTAATGTTTACCGATGTAAAAGTTCCAAAAGAAAACAGAATTGGAGAAGATGGTTTCGGGTTTTCTTTTGCAATGAAACTGCTCGATGGCGGAAGAATTGGCATTGCAGCCCAAGCAATTGGCATTGCAGGTGGAGCTTTCGACCTAGCAATAAAATATTCTAAAGAGAGAAAAACATTTGGCACCGAAATAGCAAATCATCAGGCAATAGCATTCAAACTTGCCGACATGGCCGTTAAATTAGAAAACGGCAGAAATCTTATTTTGAAATGCGCATGGCTAAAAGATCAAGGCAAATCGTATAGCCTCGAATCTGCAATGGCAAAACAATATTGCGCCGACTCGGCTATGGAAATAACGACAGAAGCAGTTCAAATACATGGTGGTTATGGATATGTAAAAGAATACCATGTTGAGCGTTTAATGCGTGAAGCAAAGGTTACTCAGATTTATGAAGGAACTTCTGAAATTCAAAAAATCGTTATTTCAAGAATGATTTTAAAAGATTAGCAGTATATTTGCAACTTTATTTTTTGAAACGAATATTAATAAATTATAAATTAAATTATGAAAATACTGGTATGCATGGGTAACGTTCCCGACACTACTACAAAAATCAGATTTGATGCAGGAATGAAAAATCTTGATACTAACGGAGTTCAATGGGTAATAAATCCATGGGATGAATTAGCACTAACAAGAGCATTGGAAATCAAAGAACAATCGGGTGGTAAAATCGAAAAAGTATCTGTAATAAATGTTGGTAGAGTATATGCTGAGCCAACAATTAGAAAAGCATTAGCGATAGGTGCTGATGATGCATTTAGAGTTGATGCTGATCCTCAAGACGCATTCTTTATTGCTGCTCAGATTGCCGAAGTTGCAAAAACACAGAACTACGAAATTGTATTCGCAGGGATAGAATCGAGCGACTTTAACGGCTCTGCTGTAGGCAGCATGGTAGCTGAGTTCATGGATATTCCTTCAATTTCTGCAGTTTCATCATTCGAATTTAACGATGGTAATATTGTCTTGAAAAGAGAAATCGACGGCGGAAAAGAAACTATGAGTGTAAATACACCATTTTTAGCTATCGTTCAAAAAGGTATTTGTATTAATCCTCGAATTCCAGCAATGAGAGGAATTATGATGGCTAGAACAAAAGCTATCAATATTTCAGCTCCTATTGCTGTAGAAACTTTGGTTGAGTCACAAACTTTTGAAGTACCTGCTCAAAAAGCTGCTTGCAAAATGGTTGATGCTGAAGATACAGACAAGCTTATCGATTTGCTACATGGCGAAGCTAAAGTATTATAAGCTAGTGATTTTTACAAATTATCAAATTAAAAAATTAAGATTATGTCAATTATAGTTTTTTCAGAAAACAGAAATGGTAAAGTAAAAAAACAAAGTCTCGAAGCTTTAGCTTTTGCTTCCAATATTTCTAAAAATACGTCAAAGTCAGTTGTTGCAATTTCTATTGGCAACATTAGCAATGATGAATTATCTGTATTAGCAAAATATGGAGCATCTAAAATAGTATCAATAAACAGCGAAAACTGGCACAATCACGACAGTGCTGCTTACACAAAACTTGTTTGTGAAATAGTTGAAAAGGAAAATGCAGAAGTAGTTTTATTTAGTCACACCAATATCGGCAAAGCTCTTGCTCCCCGTGTGTCTGTTAGACTAAAAGCTGGTCTGGCTTCTGGCGTAGTTGCCTTGCCTATTTCTTATTCGCCAATGGTACTTAAAAGAAAGACTTACAATGGAGAGGCATTCCAGTTGCTAAACGTAAAATCTCCAAAATGTGTCTTAACAATAAACCCAAATTCTTGCGATTTGATTGAAAATTCACAAACAGTAAATATTGAAGCGTACACACCTTCAACAGATGCAAACTTCAAAACAAAAGTTGAGAATGTTGATCTTATCACTGGAAAAATACTTTTAACAGAAGCATCTATAGTTGTTTCTGCTGGTCGTGGTATGAAATCGGGCGACAATTGGAAACCAGTTGAAGAATTAGCTTCCGTTTTAGGTGCTGGTATTGCCTGTTCTCGTCCAGTTTCTGACGAAGGTTGGAGGTCGCACGATGAGCATGTTGGACAAACAGGTAAAATTATTGCTCCTGACTTGTATATTGCTATTGGAATTAGCGGCGCTATTCAGCATATTGGTGGAGTTTCGGGATCAAAAGTAATTGTTGCTATTGATAAGGATAAAGACGCTCCTATTTTTAAATATGCTGATTATGGAATTATTGGAGACGCATTCGATGTATTACCAAGATTAATTGAATCTGCTAAGAAATTTAAAGCTTCTTAGTTCGCAATAATAAATAATAATTAACATCTGCTCATTTTTGAGTGGGTGTTTTTTTATTAATTTAGTATCTTTGCCAAATAAATAGAAAAAGTTAAAACATACTTAGATTTATTTATCAAAATAAAACATACAATAAATAAAAAATATATTTAACAATTAAACACAAAGAATGGCGAAATCGCAACAAACATTTAACAAGTCAGAAAGAGAAAAAAAACGTTTAAAAAAACGTAAAGACAAACAACAAAGAATTGATGAGCGTAAAGCAAATCCTGGTGGCACAAGCCTGGAAGACATGATTGCTTACGTTGATGAATATGGAAACATTACCGATACTCCACCGGATCCAACAAAGAAGATAAAAGTAGATGCTGAAAGCATAGAAATCTCAGTTCCTAAAAGAGTAGAAGAAGAAATGGATGCTATTCGTAATGGAAAAGTAGAATTTTATAATGATTCCAAAGGATTTGGTTTTATTAAAGATCTTGAGACCCAAGAAAAGTATTTTTTTCATGTAAATGGATTAATTGATGCAGTTATAGAAAATGATAAAGTTACTTTTGAACTTGAAAAAGGGATGAAAGGTCTTAATGCCGTAAAGGTACAGAAGAAATAGCATCAAAACGAATTCAATTTTCATAAGATATGGCTTAGTTGATTCAATAATGGATTAAAGAGGCTTATAGTTTAAAAGAAATAAATGGTTTTCAAAAGGCATAATCATATTACACTTATGATTATGTCTTTTGTTAATATAAATTCCAGCTATTCTATTTTTTTTATTAATCCAAAATTGTACTTTTGTCGCTATTATTTAGAATAAATTTTAAAATAGATTAAAATGTCGCAAATAATTTTTTCAGTTCTATTATTAATTACAATAGGAATATTTGCATATTCTGCTTTCAGAATTTACAAATTGTTTAAACTTACCAAACCAGCCTATCCAGTAAAAGATTTTGGTAAAAGAATAAAAAGAACCATAGTAAATGCATTTTTACAAGAGAGAATCTTTCGTAATCGTATTGCTGGATTTATGCACGCCTTGGTATTTTGGGGCTTTTGCTTGATAATTTTTGGTAGCATCGAAATGGTTATTGATGGTATTGCTGGAACTGAGAGAATTCTGTCTATTGGCGGAATTGTTTATGATTTGGTAATGGCCGCTGGTGATCTATCCGCATATATCATAGCATTGTTTATTGTGATTTTTATAATTCGCAGAACTGTGTTAGATATTAAACGTTTGCATGGTAAAGAACTAACAAAGAAAAACCACGCAGATGCTTTAATTGCCTTGACATTCATTTTCATTTTAATGATTACTCTAGCTGGAATGAATATTTTTTACATCGCCGGAAATTCCAATTATGTAGGTATTTATCCAATTTCTGCTCTAATTGCACCTGCTTTTAATTCATTGTCCCTAGAAACTATTGAATTACTTCATAACATAAACTGGTGGGGACATATTGTTTTGATTTTCATCTTTGCTAATATATTACCATATTCTAAGCATTTTCATATTTTCATGTCAATTCCAAATGTTTTCTTTTCAAGGCTTACACCACTTGGAAAAATGACAAATATGGATAGCATAACCAAAGAAGTTAAGCTTATGATGAATCCAGAAACAGCATTTGCTGCTGCGCCTGAAGGAGAAACGGCTCCTGCACGTTTTGGGATTCTAGATATTGAAGATGTAACTTGGAAAAACTATATTGATTCTCTAGCATGTACGCAATGCGGTCGTTGTACTTCGGTTTGTCCTGCAAACATCACAGGTAAAGAATTATCTCCACGAAAAATGATTATCGACATACGCAGAAGAATGAATGATAAAGGAAACCATCTTGTAAAAGAAGGTAATGATTATACCGATGGAAAAACTCTGATTAGAGACTATATTAGCACTGAAGAAATTTGGGCATGTACAACATGTAATGCGTGTGCACAAGAATGTCCGCTAAATATTGATCATCCTACTTTTATTCTGGATATGAGAAGATATTTAGTTATGGAAGAAGCATCTGCTCCATCGCAACTAAACGCTATTTTCTCAAATATTGAAAATAACGGTGCGCCATGGCAGTATTCTAATCAGGATAGGTTGAAGTGGATAGAATAAGTGGCAACTTCGGCTTTCGCCGCGGTGAATCAGTCACCTGAATATTGGTTGATAGATCAGAGACTTAGGCAACAAATAAAAATTTGATTTTTGTAATTTGTCCGCCGCGGCGGATGTAATTTGTAATTTATAATTTATAATTTTATGAGTGAAGCATTAACAAATAAAATATCCGTTCCAGTAATGGCAGACATGTTTGCCAAAGGAGAAAAACCTGAATATCTTTTTTGGGTTGGCTGTGCTGGCGCTTTTGACAACAGATATATGAAAGTAGCAAAAGCTTTTGCGCATATTCTTAATCATTTGGGAACCAGTTACGCAGTTTTGGGAACCGAAGAATCATGTACTGGCGACCCAGCAAGAAGAGCAGGAAACGAAATGCTATTCCAAATGCAGGCAATGACAAACATTGAGATTTTTAAAATGTATGAAATTAAGAAAATCATTGCTATTTGTCCTCATTGCTTCAATATTTTAAAAAACGAATATCCCGATCTAGGAGCCGAATTTGAGGTTGTACATTATACTGAGTTTTTGGCAGAAATGATAAAATCTGGCAAACTTAAAACCGACAAATCAAAGCTCGAAGGAAAAACTGTTACCTTCCACGACCCATGTTATTTAGGTCGTGCAAATAATATTTACGATGCTCCACGATTTGTAATCAATTCATTAGGATTGAAATTGGATGAAATGCGTCGTAACAAAAGTTTTGCACTCTGTTGTGGAGCTGGCGGTGCTCAAATGTTTAAAGATGCCGAAAAAGGCGATAAAGAAATATTTTTAGAACGTACAGAAGAAGCACTTGAGACTAAAGCCGAAGTAATTGCATCATCTTGCCCTTTTTGCATGACTATGCTTACTGATGGACTAAAATACAAAAACAAAGAAGACGAAATAAGAAATCTCGATATTGCTGAAATGGTAGCTGACGCAATGATTTAAATTATTTTTCATTAATACTTTAAAGCCGAATAATTTCGGCTTTTTTTGTTAACAATAAATTCAAAATCTCGTATTTGTGAATTTTTTTGATTATTTTTGACAGATAAACACCTGTATAAAAATAAGAAATTATGGATTTTACAACAATTGATTTTCAGATTGCAGATAATTGTGCACAAATTACAATCAACAGACCACAAGCACTGAATGCATTAAATTCTGAAGTTTTTAAAGACCTTAACAATGCTTTGGATATTATAGAAAAAGACAATGAATTACGGACTGTAATTATTACAGGTAACGGAAAAGCATTTGTTGCTGGTGCCGACATTGCAGAAATGTCTGAGATGACAAACGAACAAGCGTTTATATTTGCAAAAACTGGTCACGATACATTTAACCGAATTGCAAATTTAAAAATCCCAGTAATTGGAGCTATAAATGGATTTGCATTAGGTGGTGGCTGCGAATTTGCTATGGCCTGCGACATTAGAATCGCAAATACTTTTGCAAAATTTGGTTAGCCGGAGGTAAATCTCGGATTAATTCCTGGTTATTGTGGGACACAGCGACTTTCAAGAATTGTAGGTTTATCGAACGCACTTAATCTTTTGCTAACAGCGGATATGATTGATGCAAACGAAGCATTAAGATTAGGACTCGTTCAGAAAGTTACAGAACCCGAAGAATTGATTAACGAAGCAAAAAAAATCGCTTTCAAAATCGCTTCTAAAGGCAAACTAGCTGTTGAGAAGGCTAAAGAGGTAACTGTAAAAGGTATAAATATGAGTTTTGCACAGGCTTCACAACTCGAAATCGAAGAATTCTCGAAATTATTCGGCAAATCCGAATCAAAAGAGGGTATGACAGCATTTTTAGAAAAAAGAAAACCAAACTGGTAAAAGCATGTCAAATTCGCGGTTTAGGAGCTTCGGTTGCTGATTTACTGCGACAAAGGTCGAAGCAGTCGAAGGATGAGTTTGACAAATAAAAAAATTAAAACAACCAACTAAATAAATAAAGTATGAATTACGACAGCAGATTAGAAAACGTTACCGTACTAGGTGCCGCAGGTAAAATGGGAAGCGGAATTCTTTTATTGACATCAATGGAGATGTTCGATATAAGCATTAAACCAGAGAATAAAGACAAGAACTATGTTTTATACGCACTAGATATCTCGCAAAAAGCGCTTTCTGGTCTAATGAAATATATTCAGGATCAACTTGTAAAACAGGCAGAAAGAAAAATTAATGCTCTACGTACTATTTATAAAGACAGAGCAGATTTAGTTTATAATTCTGAAATTATTGCAGAGTACGTAAAAGATGTTGTAAACATGATTAGACCTGTTACAACTCTGGAATCTGCTTACGAATCAAATATTATTTTCGAAGTCGCAAGTGAAAATCCTGCACTAAAGATCAAGATGTTTTCTCAAATAAATCAGAACTCTAAAGTTGAGCCATGGTTCTTCACAAATACTTCGTCTATTCCTATTACATATCTTGATGAAGAAGCTAAACTAGATGGTCGGATTTTGGGTGTACATTTTTATAATCCTCCAGCAGTTCAAAAACTTGTTGAAGTTATAAAATGTGAAAAAGCAAAACCTGAGTTATCAGAATTTGTTACTGCATTTATTAAAAACTTGCGAAAAATAGAAGTTCCTTCTTATGACAAAGCTGGTTTTATTGGCAATGGTCATTTTATGCGTGATTCTCTTTATAGCATATCAACTATGGAGACTTTAAAGAAAGAAATGAGCTTTGCTGAAGCAGTTTACTGTATTAACAAAGTAAGCCAAGACTTTATGATTCGTCCGATGGGAATCTTTCAACTTATTGATTATGTAGGTATTGACGTATGTCAATTTATTATGAAGGTAATGCACCCTTATGTAAAAGATGAAGTTATTCACAGTCCTCTTCTCGACAAAATGATGGAAATTGGAGTAAAAGGTGGTCAAAATCACGATGGTTCACAAAAAGATGGTTTTCTGAAATATGAAAGAGGTCGTGTAACTGCTATTTGGGATCTAGATAAAAAAGAATATGTAAAAGTTGAAGATATCGCTGCTAAATGTGATGAAAAACTTGGTGCTTTGCCTAATGGTCATTTACCATGGAAAGCAGTTGTTGGAAATCCAGCAAAAGACCAAATTTTTACAAACTACTTTGCTACGATGAAAAATGAGACTAGTTTTGGATCAAAATTGGCTTATGCACATCTTATAAAATCAAAGCAGATTGGCGAAAAACTTGTTTCTGACAAAGTGGCATTTAATCCTGAAGACGTAAATACTGTTTTATTAACAGGATTTTTCCACGCTTATGGACCGATAAATAATTACATTAACTAATTAAAGGAGGAATAATCATGCAATTAAGAAGAAAAATATATATGGTTGCCGGCTACAATTCAATATCGATGGGTTCTGGCAGAAAAGAATTTAATCCAAAAAAAGCTCGTCCGGGATTGGAAGAATATATGAAAGAAGCTGGTCAGGCAGTTCTCAAACAAATTGGTGGCGCAGCAAATGTTGACGAATGTGTTGTTGGCAATTTTATTGCAGCCAAATATAACAATCAGGGAAATCTCGAAGGATTCTTTCCAATGATAGACGAAGGTTTGAGATATAAACCAGCAATTAGAACAGAAGGTGCTTGTGCTTCAGGAGCTTTGGCGTTGGCAACAGGTATAAAATCTGTGTTAGCCGAAACTGCCGACGTTGTTTTAGTAATTGGTATCGAAGTTCAAAATACTGTGAAAGCAGTTTATGGTGCCGACATTCTAGCATGTGCAGGTTGGGCTAAAGAACGTAAAGACGGACATGCTCATTTTTTTCCAGGCAAATTTAGCGACAGAGCAGGCAAATATTATGAGAAATTTGGATATGATTACGCTCGTCAGGGAATGGCAACTTGGTACAAAAATGCTATCGAAAATGCTAGATTATGTCCAACTGCTCAGGAATTCCATAACACTAATGCTGACCCAATGGCAGTTGGTATGGCGAAACCAAACGGACGTTCTTTTGTTGACAATTTAAATGTTTTTGATTGCTCAAAAGTTTCTGACGGAGCTTCGGGTATTGCAATAATGTCGGAAGCTGGTTTAAAAAGATGTGGAATAAATCCAAAAGATGCAGTAGAAGTTATTGGAATGGGAATGGCAGAAAACGATATTACTGCTGCTCCAGCTGATCACACAAAACTCGACACCACTGCAGTGGCAGTAAAAAAAGCACTCGAAATGGCTAAAATCACAAAAGATGATATTGCTACTATCGAACTTCACGATTGTTTTACAATTGCTGGAATTATGGCACTAGAAGCAATAGGCTTTGCTGAACACGGTAAAGGAGCGCAATTTGTTGCTGATGGCAATACTGCACGTAATGGAAAAATTCCAGTAAACACAACTGGTGGTTTAGTTGGCTGGGGACATCCAACAGGAGCTACTGGTGTTCATCAAGCTGTTACAATATGGGAACAACTGACAGGCAAAGCTGGCGAAAACCAAATTAACATCCCTGCCGAAAAGCCTTATGGACTTACCGTAAATATGGGTGGAGATGATAAAACTTTAGTTTCAATCGTTTACAAGAAAAATTAGTTCTTTAAAAATTAAAAAGCATAGGGCATTTTAAAAATGTTCTATGCTTTTTATTTTTAATTATTATTGATTTAAGCACCAACTTTTTAACTATTTGTAAAAAAAATGAAAAAAATACTTCTTTTACTCGCCACAGGTTTTGAGCCAATTGAAGCATCGGCATTTATTGATGTTTTTGGATGGAATATGATAGAAGGCGACAAATCGACAAAACTCTACAGTTGTGGGTTAACAAAAGAAATCAGTAGCTCTTTTGGACAAAGAATAATTGCAGATTTTGCTTTAGGTGAAGTTTACGCATCTGATTTCGATGCGTTAGCAATTCCTGGAGGATTTGAAGAATATGGTTTTTATGAAGATGCTTATGATGATCAATTTCTTAACCTAATTCGTGAATTCAGGAGTCAGAACAAACCAATTGCAAGTGTTTGCGTTGCTGCACTTGCATTGGGCAAAAGCGGTATACTTAAGGGGATCAAAGCAACAACCTATAAAAACCCTGTTCGTATAGAAGCACTTAAAGATTTTGGTGGTGATATTCAAGATGAAATGTTTGTAATTCATGACAATATTATAACGTCATGTGGTCCATCGACTGCAACCGATGTCGCATTTACTCTTTTGAGAATTCTTACTTCAGAGCAAAATGAAAAAAATGTCAGGAATTTAATGGGCTTTATCCAGTCTTAAATTCAGGTTTTATTTAAGTAAAATACGATGAACAGAATAACACAACTATTCAAAATAAAATATCCAATTATTCAAGGTGGCATGATTTGGTGCAGCGGTTGGAAACTTGCTTCAGCAGTTAGCAATGCTGGCGGACTTGGTCTTATTGGCTCAGGCTCGATGAATCCTGAAATATTAACAGAACATATACGCAAATGCAAAGCAGCGACCGACAAACCTTTTGGAGTAAATATTCCGTTAATTTTCAGC
>JBBQCZ010000098.1:0-15115 GCA_038319215.1 Bacteroidales bacterium
TCGCTCTGCTTTGCTGTTTTATCGGTCTTTTTGGTGTTTTATTTCTGTCTTTCGGTGTTTTTTTGATGATTTTGCTTAATATCTTCGGTGGGTTTTTCGGTTTTCCAGTTGATTTTTTCGGTGGTTTTTGGATTTGCTGGCGTTTTACTATTTTTTGATTTAGATTTTCAGAACAGAAGACAAAAAAGCACTACAAGCCGAAGCCGTAAAGACTGGCACAACCCACTGCTACAAACGCCTAAAAATCAAAACATACCTTCCCAATATTGGGAAAACAAATAACAGAACTGGTAATTGGAGAGTAAGCATGATTTCTTTCAATTATTTTAGGTAGCTGTTCCTAATCAATGATAAAAAATAACAAAGTATTTGCAAATTAATGAGGTTTGTGTTTGAAGGACATGTCTGTTACTTTTAAAGCTTATTGTTTTTGCAGAATATGAAGAAAATAAAGTGCAGTGTGCAAACAAATTCCGTTTTCAAACAAATTATTTGACTATGCAATTATTACAATTCTGATTCAAGTTATGTTCTTTTCTCTGTTTAGCAGCTTCTGCAATATCATCAGCGAACATTCTTTTGTCTGGAATTTTACCTCCATAAACTTCTGCTGGTGTTGAGCCAAACAGAGCAGAATGAGGCTTATTATTATATTGCTCAATTGCCCATGTCAGAAATTTTACCGTTTGCTCGAAGTTTGCAAGGTCTATTGTAAACAAGTAATCGTATTTCACTCTCTTGTTAACTGCTTCGATCATACTATTGGAAAATATAATGTCTAATTGAGCAATAAGTTTTCGTATGTTTGAGCTATCAGCGTTAACAAATTCATTAACCTTGCCTTTGTCTTCAGAACCATCATCAGTAATTAAATCAATATATGGTGGTATATCACCAAAATTTTCACGTGTATAAGCCTCGCTAATATTTTCAAAAGTAATATCTGCTGAGTATTTAAGCGAAGCTTTCCAATTAATGATATAGCGTGAAAAATTATCCACCAGAAAATAAAGATAAACCTTAGTATTATCCAAAGGTTTAAAAATTGTAACGTCCATGTGCAATATCTTTTTAGGAGCATTTGCCCGCAATCCCTTGGTTTTTCTTATCTTCCTACGTATTGGGCGATTCGGCAACAGCAAGTTGGCGTACTTATAAAAACTCGTTAAACTAAAAAATGCAGATTTATCCCTTAACATTTTGTAATACACCGAAACCAAACTCCAATTTCGGTATTCCGGCGCATCAACATAATCACTAATAGCTTTTAACTCTGGTTCAGTTATTTGTTTTGGATTTAACTTTCGGCACAAAACTGTAGGCGATAAACTGCAACTAACTTTTCTTTTCCAGGCATAAAACTGCTGATAAGAAATTCCGAAAGCCTTTAAAGCTCTATTCAAACCAAGAACATCTTTGGTTTTTTCGATAGTATCAGCTCACTCGAATTTAGCTGCGGTGAGCTCACTTCGACGAAACGCTCAGCGCATCGCAGCAGAGCTAAATCCGAGTGAGCTGTAGCTGTTGGCGTTTTATTGCTATTATTTATCTTCTATCTTTTTATTCTCAAGTTGTTTTGCATTTAATTTTGACACAACTTTTTTCCCAGTCGTTTTTTCTAGTTGTAACTTTGCTGCTTCTGCCACTTCACCACCTTTTTGAGCAACTATTCTATTTTCATTAAATGTTTTTGGTTGTTTATCTTTTGAAATTTCAGTCGTTGATGCTTCTGCTAACATATTCAAAACTAATTCTAAATTTGTCATATGGTCCCGAAGATTTTCTTTCTTCAAATCTTTGATTTTTTTATATTGCTTTGTTGTTAATCCACTCCACGCTTTTGTAATTTCATCTGTTAGAATAGCATATTCTTGGCCTTTTTGAACGCCTCTATTTCCCCATTCATCAGTAAGTTCCATTCGGATTTCAATACTTTTTATTCGTTGATTAATCCATTCGTTACTATAGCCTTTTTTATAATAAGTTTCCATTAATCGATCAATACCTATTTCTGGATCTTCTAATTCATCTATTCTTTCTCTTCCAATTTTTGCCAACCATAATTTAAAAGGTTCAGCTTTTGGAGACGGAATTGTTTGGAATAATCTAAATAATTGCTCAGTATCAGCAACATTTGTTTTATAAAACTTTCCGTCAGATGATACCATTTTCAGTTGACTACAATTTGTAGCCAACTCGCTTCCTTCCTTTTTTAATCGTGTTTTTAGAACACTCCAGTATTTCCTTTGATTAGCACTTTCTGTTAATATCCCAATTATATCAACTATCGAAAAATACTATTTTTCTTGGTCATTATCCCAGAGGGTGCGAACTTGAGTCTTATTAAATAATATGATTGCAGTTTCCTTTGTCATGAATCGAACAATATTTATTTAATAAAAAAAGCAGAATATCTTACAATTAATTACTATTTAACTAATTTAGTTTGTCTATTATTTCATTCAATTTATTCTTTAATTCATTGATTGATTTCTTGTTTGCCCTGCTCATAAGTATTATTTTAACCGAGACTAAGAAAACACCAGCTTCCAGCAAAATATCTTTTGTTAAGCCAGTTGTGAAAAGTGCAATTGTGAAAAGAATAAACGTTATTACAATTACTATTGTGTTGCCTGATTTAATTATTTCTTTCATTTTTATCTAAGGTTTTAATTGAATTGTTAGCGGATGTATATGCTGCACATAACCATAATACTCGTACACTAATTCCATCCAATATTTTCCAAAATTAGAATAAAGTATGAATTTTACTGCATATTCTGGTAATTATTTACATTACGACACGAAATTTTCTTATAGCAAACTATTTTAGAATTGCAAAACACAATCCGTCCGCTGCGACTGAAGCGGAACAAAAACACAAAAAACCAGCTACGCCCCCATCACCACAATCCTCATAATCGCAGCGATATTTAAGTTAATTTCAACAAATTTTGCATCGCTAACACTCACATCCAAAACTCTGAAATCATTTTTACCAAGTTTAATTGTTGCGCTAGGTGCTTCGAAGATAAAATTGTCTGTATTTTCGGTTAGGGTATAAATTAAGTTTTTATGTTTGAAAAGGAACTTTCCGGCAGTTTTATCCATAAAATATCCCTCTTCTGCATTGTCGAAAGATTCCTTAGTTAGATACAATTTTGGTTTTTCTTTGTATGGTGCCGAGCTGGTTGGACAGAAAGTGTTACAGTTGCCACATTCGTTGCAGAAGTTGGCAATGTTTATAATTTGATATTTTTGTTTTACTTCGAAAATGCCGTCTTCAACTATGTTGTATTTGCCATTGCCAGTGCTTACAATTTTCTGCAAATTATACTTTACAGGTTCTATTTCGTATGAGCGATTGGCAAAATTAGGACATACGGTTGTGCAAATATTGCAAATTTCGTCACAATACAAGCAACGACTTGCCTCTTCGATTATCGTATTTTTATCCAGTGTTTTGCTAACTAAATTAAAGTTTTGACGATCGTCAGCAGATGTTTCATCAATTTCGGCAGCCGCCATTCTCTTGGCTCTCTTCAGCATAAGCTCCCTTTTAGAAATCTGCTTGTTGCCAGAATTTGGAATCGAGAAATCTATTTCTGATTTTTTAATTATTTGCTCGGCTGTTCTTCTACCATCCGAAATTGCAATAATTGCTGTTGCCGCATTTCGTTTTGCATCACCGCCAATAAATACATTTTCGAGTTTTGTATTGTAAGCTGCGAGTTCGGTTTTTATTAAATCGTTCGACACAAAATCAATGTCTGTACTTTGTCCTAAAGCAGGAATTATTGTATCGCAAAGAATTTCGAATTCAGAACCTTCAATTTTTACAGGTTTTGGTCTGCCCGATGAGTCTAAACCTGAAAGTTCCATTTTTGAGCACAGTAAAGCTTTGACTTTTCCGTTTTCAACAATTACTTTTTCGGGCGAAACTAACTCGACAATTCCCATTCCCTCTTCCAAAACTGCTTTAATTTCGCCTTGATCGGCCGGCATTTCGTTAATTGTACGGCGATAGACAATCGTAACTTTGCCATCTTTTCCAACCAAACGGTATGCAGTTCTTGCAGCATCCATTGCAGTATTTCCGCCACCAATGATTACAACATTTTTACCAATTCCTGAAGGTTCGCCACTTTTAGCTTTATAAAGAAAATCGAGTGAATCGAGAACGCCTATCGCATTATTTCCCGCAAGATTAAAACTTGCCGAAAGCTGCGCGCCCGGAGCCATGTAAATATAGTTGTAATTCTTCTGAAGATTAGCGAAAGCCGCAGCATCAATTTTTGAATTATAGTTGATTTTTACACCCAAATCGGTAACACGTTTAAAGTCACGGTCAATCGCCTCATCGGTTAAACGGAAGCCCGGAACAGCATATTGCACCATCCCACCCGACTTTGAATTTGCTTCAAATACTTCGACAGAAAATCCTGCCAAAGCAAGATAATAAGCACAGCTTAAACCAGAAGGTCCTGCGCCAATAACAGCGACTTTAATCCCATTGGTTTTAGTTGCCAATAGTTTCACTTCTTTCTGCTCCGAAACAAAACGTTTTACTTCTCTAATCAACAGAGTTTTATCGTAATTTACCCTAGTACATTTATTTTGACACAGGTGATCGCAAATCATACCAGTAATTGACGGAAATGGATTTGTTCTAAGAATTACTCGATAAGCATTTTCGAAATCGCCTTTTGCTGCATAATACATATAATCTGGAATGTCCTGATTTGTAGCACAGGTATCTTTACAAGGCGCAGCAATACAATCGAAGTAATTTAGTTCGCGTTTGGTTTTTATATCTGGAGAAATAATATATTCTCTTTTGTATTTTTTAGATGTCAGAACTTTTTGAGCATAAGCCTCAAGATTTTGGGCAGATGCATTTACCAAATCGCCAGTAGAAGCGGTATTTTTAACAAATTCTTCGATGTTTGCAGAAGCGTTTGCTGAGAAATGTTTATTTATCTCCTCAAAATATTGATTTAAGCGCATATAACCGCCCGGCTTAAGAATGTCGGAGCAAACTGTAACAGTTTTAAAACCGCATGAAAGAATATCCGAAATATTAAAAGCATCGGCTCCGGCGGAGAATGAAAATGGAATTTCACCTTTTAAATCCTTCTGTAGTTTATTCGCTAAATTTACAGATAGTGGATGCAGAGAACGACCACTCATGTACATCATGTCAACATCGGAACCAAAAACATTTTTATTGTTTACCGACTCCAAGGTATTTGTGAGCTTAAGACCAAATTGCAGATTTTGTTCTTTAGCAGTTTTCTGCAATGAACGGATAATATTTATCGCATCAGGATATTTTAAATCGTGTTCAAAAGCAATATCTGGAACATTTGTTTTAAAATTTGAGGTTTTATTCAGAATATTTCTGAGCATTTCCGGCCCAAGTAAAGTAGGATTTAGCTTTACAAATGTGTGTAATTTCTTTTTGCTTAGTAAATAGCTTGCAATGCTTTCAATTTCGTCTGCCGGACAGCCGTGCATTGTTGAAAGAGTAATATTATCTGAAATTTTATTTGAAATATTTATCGATTTTATTTCAGGATAAATATCTTTTATTTCGATGATTTTGGCATCGAGTTCCTTTTGACAATTGTTCATTTTCTCGAAAAACCACTGGACATTGTCCTTCATTATACCTTCGAGATTATATCCAACGCTCATGTTAAAGATAGTTCCAATACCATTATTGAAGCCAAATTTATGATGAAGGATATGAATAATTATCCAAGCATTAAGATATTCGTCAAAGCTTTCTTTTATTCTGAGTTCCTGCGACCATTCACAATTATAACCTTCGTCCTGCATGTCGATACAAGGTTTTGCGACGTCTAGTTCGTCGAGAGTTTGAACGGTTTTAAGTTCGACATATCTGGCACCTGACAACCAAGCACCGACAATATTCTGAGCCATTTGCGAATGTGGTCCGGCAGCGACACCAAGAGGTGAGTCGAGATGCTGATTAAACATACTAAGACTAAATGGATTATTCTTTGCGGGAACGAAAAACAATTCTTCGGGGATTCCGAATATAGATTTTTGGGTTTTGTGTTCGGATAATATTATTTGCAGTAGTTGCTTTAACTCAATAGGTTCAAATCTGTCTGTCATAATGTAAAATTTTGAAAAGCAAAGTTAATAAAAAAATTTGAGGTGATACAGGTTTGAGAGCAGATGTAGTTTTCTCGGGGTGTTTTTGTCATGAAGTTTGCTGGGTGACTTCTCTACGATCAGTCACCGGCAAACTTCTCGCCAAAAACGGTTTCGCCTTTGTTTTATAACCGCAGGTGGCGCTTCGCATTAAATTTTCTGCGAAAATTCAATGCTTGCTTACCTGCGGTTGAAATAATCGACCCTGACAGGGTCGCTTTGGATTGGAGATTGCACTTTTTGTAAAAGATGAAGCTAATATATCTGGCAGTTGATTCGGGTTTGAGTAGGATGAGTTTTTGGTGTTTTTGTCATGAAGTTTGCTGGGTGACTTCTCTACGTTCAGTCATCGGCAAACTTCTCGCCAAAAACGGTTTCGCCTTTGTTTTATAACCGCAGGTGGCGCTTCGCATTAAATTTTCTGCGAAAATTCAATGCTTGCTTACCTACGGTTGAAATAATCGACCCTGACAGGGTCGATTTTGGTTAAAGTTTGTAACTTCGCAGAGATAAAATTGCAAAAGATGAAGTTAAATTTTTCGGTAGTTGTATTAGCAGCAGGGAATTCTAGTCGTATGGGAATGCCTAAGTTTGCGTTAAAATACTCTGAAGAATCTACTTTTTTGGAGCATATTATTGAAGAAAACATGAGATGCGGATGCAATGAATTGGTTGTTGTTGTGAATGAAGAAAACGGTGAGAACATTAAAAATAAACAGCTAGATTTTCATCAAAATGTAAAAATTGCAATTAACAAAAACCCTGAGCTTGACCGTTTTCACTCTGTTAAAATTGGCTTACAAAAATTAGAAAAAAGCCAACCTGTTTTCATCGTAAACATCGACAATCCATTTACAGATATAGAAGTTATTTATGCTCTATTGAATGGAATTTCGGATTTTGATTATGCTAGTCCAACATTTTTAGGGAAAGGAGGACATCCTGTTTTGTTGTCGCAAAAGCTTGTAAAAAAAATAATTACAGAAGAGAGAAACCAGTTTAACTTCAAAGATTATTTAAAAAATTATAGAAGAATAACCGTTGAAGTTAATAATGAAAAAGTTCTAGTAAATATTAATACTATGGAAGAATACAATAAATGGTTTAAATAATTAATGGAACAATTATTTTCTTCTGTTTTTTCTTTTATCAATATTAATCAATTTGTAATTTGAATTTCCCATTCCTAATTGCTCTGCATATTCTATTTGATGCTTTCCGCTAACAGAATTAGCTTTAAGAAATGCATCGTCGCAATTATGGGCTTTATCAACCATGTCGTGAGCAGCGGCTTCTATAGCAACAATGTCGGACGAAACCAAAATTCCAATATCTGGAACAAAAGGTTTTTTGGGATTGCCAGAACAGTCGCAACTTGGAGAAACACTAATTACAATATTGAAATAGATAGAATTTTTCATTCCAATGACAGGTTTTGCATATTCTACCAATCCCTCCAAAAATCGTTTTGTTTGCTCTGCGTCGTCGGGGTTCTTTATTGCGTTAAAATGACAAGAAGAAATACACTTGCCGCAACCTATGCATTTTTCTTTATCAATTGTTAATGGATCGAGTGTAATTGCACCAGCAGGACAATCGCGCACACAGGCTCCACAGCCAATACATTTCGAGTTATCTGTTTCTGGAAAATCATTAAAATGCATTGCACGTTTTCCTTCAGGAGTTGCCATTCCCATAGAAACATTTTTTATGCACCCACCAAAACCTGCACTTCCATGACCTTTAAAATGGGTAAAATAGATAATAGTTTCATAATTTTCAATATTTTTACCTATTAGAGCTGTATTAAATTGTGTACCACCTTCGATTGGCAAACTTAAAGTTCCGCCTTCATCCAAAATATCTATCGGAGCAAAAGTAAACCCATGATCGTGAGCCAACTCAATGTGAGTAGCTGTTTCGCGTCTACGCCCTTTATATGCAACATTTGTTTCGATAAGAGTAGCGTTTAATTCTTTACATAATGGTTCAACCATTGTTGCGGGCACAAAATAGCTATTGCCATCTTCGCCAAAATGAACCTTAATACCAACTTTCCCTTTTACACTGTCTTTTACATATTCAAAGATTCTCATCACACCCTCGGGTGAAATATCTTTGGTAAAATAAACAATAGACTTTTCTTTCTTTGTTTGAGAAAAAGTATTGTTACTTAAAAAAAGTAGCGTAGGAATAAGGAAAAATAAAAGATTTACTTTTCCACATTTCTTTAAAGATTTAATTATCATAAATATTTATTTTTAGTTCTTGAATCGTTTGCTGCAAAAATAATAATATTCTCATAAGTACTATTAATTAGAGATGCAATAATTAACAATCTACGGCATTATTCAGATAAACTTGTGTTAAAAAATCAATTGCATCATTAAAATATTACGATTATCTTTGTAGCTAAGAAAATAAAAGCAGAATGGAAGAAAAAAAAGAAAGTCTCAACTTTATAGAGCAAATTATTGAGAATGACCTCGAAACAGGAAAGCACAAACAAATTATTACCAGATTTCCGCCAGAACCAAACGGATATTTGCATATTGGTCATGCTAAATCTATTTGTCTCAACTTTGGATTAAAGGAAACATTTAATGGTAAAACGAATCTTCGTTTCGACGACACCAATCCTACCAGAGAGGAAGTTGAATATGTTGATTCAATAATTGACGATGTTCGCTGGCTTGGGTTTGAGTATGACAATCTTTTTTATGCTTCAGATTATTTTCAACAAATATATGAATGGGCTGTAAAACTTATTGAAGATGGCAAAGCTTATGTTGACGAGCAAACTCCAGAACAAATAAGTGAGCAGAGGACCAATCCAACTATTCCTGGAATTGAAAGTCCTTATCGCAATCGACCAGTTGAAGAGAACTTAAGACTTTTCCAAGAAATGAAAGACGGCAAACATAACGAAGGCTCGATGATACTGCGTGCAAAAGTGGATATGAATTCACCAAACATGCACATGCGCGACCCGATTATGTACCGAATAATAAAAAAACATCACGATCGCACTGGGGACAAATGGTGTATTTATCCAATGTACGACTATGCACACGGTCAGAGCGATTATATAGAGGGAATTACTCACTCTATTTGCACTCTCGAATTCGAAGTTCATCGTCCGCTCTACGACTGGTTTCTCAATCAGATAGACACAACAGGAAAACGTCCTCGACAGATTGAATTTGCACGATTGAATGTTTCATATACAATAATGAGCAAGCGTAAATTGCTCGAGCTAGTAACAAACAAATACGTTAGCGGTTGGGACGACCCACGCATGCCTACCATTACAGGATTACGACGCAGAGGTTACACTCCAGAATCAATTCGTAATTTTGCAGAACGTATTGGCGTTGCAAAACGTGAAAATATGATTGACGTTGGCTTACTCGAATTCTTTATCAGAGAAGATCTTAACAAAAAAGCCAACAGAGTAATGGCAGTTCTTGATCCGCTTAAAGTTGTAATTACAAATTACCCAGATGGACAAACAGAAGAGCTAACAGCAAATAACAATCCTGAGGACGAGAATGCCGGCACAAGAGCTGTTTATTTCAGCAAAGAAATATTTATTGAACGCGAAGATTTTATGGAGGATGCTCCAAATAAATTCTTCAGACTTAAGCCAGGTGGCGAAGTAAGACTAAGAAATGCTTATTTTATTACCTGTAACGAAGTGGTAAAAGACGAAAACGGTAATATTACAGAATTGCATTGTACTTATGATCCTGCAAGCAAAGGTGGCCAATCTCCAGACGGTAGAAAAGTTAAAGGAACTATTCATTGGGCAGATTCTGTAACTTCTGTCGATGCTGAAGTTAGATTATACGACAGACTTTTTACAAAAGAAAATCCTGACGATTTAGCTGAAAACGAAACATATCTTGATTATTTAAATCCTGATTCATTAAAAACGATTACTGCTAAAGTAGAAAAATCTCTTATATCGGCAATTGTAGGTGAAAAATTCCAGTTTGAACGTAAAGGTTATTACTGTGTTGACAAAGATTCTACACCTGAAAAATTGGTTTTTAATAGAACTGTAACGCTAAAAGATTCGTGGTCAAAAATGGCAACTAATGAATAAGACTGAAAGAATAGCTTTGTTCCCTGGTTCGTTCGACCCATTTACTGTTGGTCACGAATCGGTAGTAAAACGCTCTCTCGAATTATTCGACAAAATAATTATTGGCATTGGTGATAACAATACGAAATCGGGATTTTTAAGCATCGAAAAAAGAATCGCTATTATCAACAAATTATTTGCAAGTGAAGAGAAAGTTGAAGTAATGACCTATTCTGGCTTGACTGTAGATTTTTGCAAACAGAACAACTGCAATTTCATCTTACGTGGACTAAGGACATCTGCCGATTTTGAATTTGAAAGAGCAATTGGTCAGACTAACAAATTACTGAATGAAGATATTGAAACTGTTTTTATTCTTACACTTCCAGAACACACTTTTATTTCGAGCAGTATTGTGAGAGATATTATAAAAAACAAAGGAAATCTGAAGCCGTTTTTACCTGAAGGAATTGGAGTAGAAGATTTTTTATAAAATCATTTTAAGCATAAAAGTATGATAAAACAAAAAATCTCAAATTAATATAATACTAATTTGAGATTTTTCATTTGGCGTTTACTCTAACTCCAATTATTCTTTTTTCTTCATATATTTCTTTTTGTACTCAAAGAATGCGCCGGCAAAAACCATTAAGAAGAAAGCAATCGAACAAGCATAAGAAATCATAACACCGGTTTTGTAAACCTCTGGAACGAATTCAAATTTGATTGTTGATTTTCCTGCAGGAACGATCATAGCTCGTAGAACATAATTTGCCCTGAAGTGATCAGCTGGTTTTCCATTTATTGTTACAACCCAGCCGTGAGGATAATAGATTTCTGAAAATAAAGCAAGTTGCTCGCTGCTTGTATTTGCCTCATAAATTAAATAATCAGGAGCATATTCAATAAGTTTTATAGAAGCGGAGCTATCCACAGAAGCCGTAAACCCCTTAAGTTTGTCTTGGAAAGCTCTACCAATTACAGCTTGATTTGCAGGATCGAGAGTTTTCATAGCTTCAATTTCCTCATCTGCATTTTCTGCAAAGTTGTATTCACCAACAAACCAAGCATTTCCTAAAGCATGATGATTAACCATAGGAGGATATTCTGGATGAAAGATAATATATTTTGCATTAAGCATATTAAGAACAGGAGTTTTAGCCTGAGCGTCGAACAAAGCCTGAACGGCAGTATCTGCTAAACCATTTTGGAAGCCATAGTTTACTACATATTGAGCTAATTGCATTTCACGACCCATTACAGAGTCGTTCAATTCCTGATATCTGCGTATTTTTGCGCCGCTATATCCACCAACAGATTTATGATAAAATGACGTACTTCCATCGTTAAAAGCGCTAACAGCCACATTGCACACCCTATAATGAGGATCTTTATCTGTAAGTATTGCAGCATCAGCCTTCGACTTCTCATACGGAATCTCGTATTTTCTTTTAGGCACAAAGTTATCGTCATTTAAATACCTTTTATTTACAGGCCACATATCAGCAAGAACGACAATTGCCAATCCGGCAATCGCAATTTTTGGATTTATTTTCTTTCTAATAACAAGATAAACTACACCAGCTCCAAGAACAATAAAAAGCAAAGATCTTAATGCATCATTACGAACCATAGAAGCTCTATCTTGATAAATTGCATTTACAAATGAATCTTTAAATTCAGCTTTTGCTTGATTATATTCGTCTCCTTTTGGAAAATATGATGATAAATAATCTGCCATTTGAATTTCGCCTTGCCCCTCGCCAGTTAAGCCAGCAATTGACGGCGAAATAATAAACACCATTGTAATAAGGCCAGTTACACCAAGAGCAATATAAAAATAATTCAGCAGTTTTTTAGTATCAACTTTCTCTTTAAAAATTTCGACTAAAGCAAGCACCGCTAGCAGTGGCATTGATGTTTCTGCAATAACCAAAATCATCGAAACAGTCCTAAATTTATTATAACCTGGGAAATAATCTAGGAAGAAATTTGTTAAAAATTCAAAATTCTTACCCCAAGACAATAATATTGACATAATTGTAACCGTCAGCAACCACCACTTTATTTTTCCTTTTACAATCAATAAACCAAAAACAAACATAAATACGATAAATGCACCAATGTAAACGGGGCCTGAAGTACCAGGCTGATCGCCAAAGTAAGTTGGCATAGTCTTAATAATATCGTTAGCTGCCTGTTTGCCGAATATTTTCTCGATAACTCCATAGCTTGCAGCATCTTCGCTTAGTTCACTTTGCGATGCGCCACCTTTTGCATTGGGGATTAGCAGAGTAAATGTTTCGTCGATTCCATAGCTCCAACCAGTAGCATACGATTTATCCAAACCTGAAGTTCTATCTCCTGTTGCACTAGTTAGCTCAGATTGACCACGAATAGAATATGGGATATACTCTTGGGTAGTCATTATAAATGCAGCATTTATTCCAACAGCAAGTCCAACTCCGACACACAAAATACCTGCTGTTTTTGCAAATCTAAGCAGATATTTTTCTTTTATTGCCCAAGCGAATTCAAAAATACCAAAAACAAGGATGGTTAAACCCGTATAATAAGTAATTTGCACATGATTACTTAATATTTGCAAGGCCATAAAGAAAGTCATTAAGAACATTCCTGCCCAAGGTTTTTTTCGATCAAAAGCCATATAAACCCCGCCAAGAATTGGAGCCATAAAACCAATGGCAATAGCTTTAGTAAAATGCCCAGCCGTAATTATTATAAAATAATACGACGAAAATGCGAATGCTAGCGCACCAAGAATGGACAGCCATGGGTTTACCTTAAATGCTGTTAACAATATGTAAAAACCGAGCAAGTACCAAAAAATAAGATTTAGGGGAATTGCATCACCAAAAATCAGCACTTTATAAATTTTGAAGAAAATATTATCCTGTTTTGCGGTACTAACAGCATAAGTGGGCATACCACTAAATAAACTATTATTCCAAAAAACATGGCGATCGTTTGCCGCTTCGTACTCGTTATTTGCTTTTGCAATTGCCGTATAAACATTATAGTCGTGCGTGGATAGCTTTTTACCTTCTAGCAAGGGTTTGCTATAAATAGAAGCGATTAATAAAAATATTACTACAGCCACAATGTGAGGCAAAACCTTTTTTAACAAATCTTTATTCATAATAAAGTATTTTTCAATTTTTTATAAAAATATTCGTTGTAAAAATAACAACAATTAAACACACTGAGACAGAGACAGGCAAAAAAATCACAAAAAATAAAAGAAATGCAGTTAACGGGAAAAAATACATTTATTGTTTTTATCTTTACCACGTGAAAAAATTAATTGTTTTTATATCATTAATTCTGACTTTCAGCGGGGTATATGCTCAGCATGAAGGGATTGAAAGACATTTTAAGTCATTCACATTAGACATAACAGAATCTGATAACAACTATTTTGTTGACGATACGCTAACCGACAATTTTCACAATTATTTACCACAACAAACTCTCACATACAATCCAATTGGATCTCCAAATCCTGGAACTCCATTTATTCCTGCGGTATTTTCTGATCAGGTAACGCATCCATTCTGGTTTTTAAACAATTACACTCCATATATTCAACAACACGACGACATAGTATATTTTGATGCTCAGAAGCCTTTCACCCTTTTTAAGTTTTCGGGAGGAGCAAAAGAGCAAGAGTTGGTAAGTTTTATGCACACACAAAACATTTCACCAACTTTTAATTTTGCGTTTAAATATGATATTATCAATTCAAAAGGTCATTATCAGTTCAATAAATCAAAAGTAAATGCATTGAGTCTTGCAACTGCCTACACAAAAAAAAGCTATCAATCGCATTTCAATTTCATTTTTAACAAAATTAATCATCTAGAAAATGGTGGTTTAGAAGACCTTACAGCTTGGGAAACATCAAATTATAATTCAGACTTATATTCTGCAAACCTTGAAAGAGCACAAAATACTATTGGTCAAGTGGGGATTCAATACAATCAAGAATTTAGATTTGGATCGTATAAAACCGATACATTAATTATAAATAACGATACTGCCTTAAACAAAATTTTTGGAAGTCATTTTTCGATTATTCATGACATAAAAGCAGACAAATATTACAGGATTTACGAAGATAAACCTAGTGATTTCTACACAAACATTTATATTGATAGTCTAACCACCTTCGATTCAACGAGCTATAAAGTAATTGATAATAAGATTTTATTGAACTTTTTATTTGAAGGGAGAGGTAAAGTGGAAAAGTTTCAAGTTTTAGCAGGAATAAACAATTATTTATACAACTACGGCTTCGATTCAACCTCACAATCATATTTATCAAATTATGTTACAGGAATATTAAAGTTCGACACTAAGAATTCTGCATTTAATGCAAAGTTGAACTATTGCTTTACTGGAACAGATATTTTTGACACTGATTTATCGGCTGATTACAAAGTAAATTTAAGTGAAAATACAAATCTCAGTGCATATTTTGGATTTTCGTTAACAAACCCATCGATTTTCATGTATTATTACAAATCTAATCATTTTGAATGGGACATAAATGCAGTTAAAACCAGTCAATTAAGTGCAGGAGGATCATTAAATTTAGAAAAATACAATCTTGAAATTGGTACTAATTTAAATACGTTGGACAATTACTTTGTGTTTAATACATTATCAATGCCAACCCAAATTACAAACACCAACCTTCTTGCAGACGCTTATGTTAGCAAACAGTTTAATCTAGGAAAGTTTCATTGGTTTAACAAATTCACATATCAATATATTTCTGATCGCACAAATGTTCCATTGCCTGAATTCGTAGGATATTCGAGT
>JBBQCZ010000099.1:0-15019 GCA_038319215.1 Bacteroidales bacterium
GGTAGGAGGAACGATTTATTTTTAAGAAGGTAAATGTAAGAGAATTAAAAACAAGCCCTAAAACGCGTTTTCTTAAAATTAAATTATCTTACTGTAAATTACATTTGTAATGTCTAAATTTACAATTACAACAAGATTACAGATGTGAATTAGCGAAATACAGGTAAATATTGACGAAAAGTTTACAAATGTAACTAATTGCGAAATAACATTTGTAAGTAAATTTGTATAAAATATACTTACTAGATATGTCATATTAAAGTACTATAAATCAGCATATTACAAGAATTATATAAAGTTACAAATCAATAAATTTGCATAATTTTGTAAATATTCTTCCAAAAATCTTTATAAATGCAGATTATAAACAGGCTAATACCTTATTAACCAGTATTTTAGCATGTTTTAAATGAAGTAATTAGTAATATAAATGAATAAATTGCCTAAATAGGGTGCTTTTGGACATATAAACTTGCGTTCTAAGCTATTATTGTAATTAAGATTCTCTATTATAAGTGAAATACAATAATATTGCAACCACATATTTGCAAGTTATGTGCCAGAAAAATATCGATAGAATACGCAATGTCTAGGATTACAAATGTAAATATGTAAATGTTAATAAAGAATTACAAATGTAAATAGTTTAATGATTACATTTGTAATGTTGAAAATGCACAATATTATGAAAGATAGAATTGCTAAAATTATAAGAGAAGAAGGAATGACTGCCGCAAAGTTTGCTGATGAGATTGGAGTACAGGCTTCAGGAATTTCTCATATAGTCTCAGGTCGAAATAATCCATCTACCGATTTTCTAATTAAGATTCTAGACCGTTTTCGTGGCATCAATGCAGAGTGGTTACTTTTAGGGAAAGGAAATATGTATAAATCGGGGTCTTCTTTAGCTAGTGAGACCGATGATTTTGCTCAAAAACCTAGAGTAAATGATTTATTTACTTCAGCAAATAGCATTTCCGAACCTAAAAATCAGCTTATTAATGATGAATTTATAAATAATAATCCTGTAAATTCTTTCAACGAGCCTATTCAACCAGAAAAAACAACACCATTGAATTTTGAAAATACTAAAGTTTATGAAAAACCTATAAACGACAAGAAAGTAGAAAAAATCGTCATATTCTTTAATGACAATACTTTTGAATCATACAATCCAAACAAGTAAAGCTTTTACGAAATTTCGCCTCTTAATGGCAGACCTAATAATTTAACTGTTTCTTTATATGGAAATTCTTTACCTAACAGAAACATCATTTTAGTTACAGCAGCCTCAGTTGTCATATCTTTACCACTTATTACTCCAATTTGATCTAACATTGTGCTGGTAGCGTATTTTCCATGCTGAACTTTTCCTACAGTACATTGCGTAATATTAAGAATGATTATTCCCTTATTAATAGCTGTTTTTAGGGCTTCAATTATTTTATGGTCTGTTGGTGCGTTTCCTGAGCCATAAGTCTCTATTATTATGCCCTTAAGTCCATTTATTGAACTGAGGGCTTTAATTACTGCTGGAGTTATACCTGGAAAAAACTTTAGCACTGCTATATCGGTACAAAATTCTGTGTGTGTAATTAAAAAATCTAAATTATTTCGCCACAATCTATCTTCAAATAGCTTTACATCAATACCTATTTTTGCTAACACTGGATAATTAGGTGAAATAAACGCATCAAAATTATCTGCTGAAAACTTAGATGTTCTATTACCTCTAAACAACCTATTTTCAAAGTAAACACAAACTTCCTGAATTATAGGTTTTCCATTTCTTATTAAACAAGCCAATTCTAATGATGCGATGATATTCTCGCGACCATCAGTGCGCAATAATCCAATTGGTAATTGCGATCCAGTTAAAATAACAGGTTTTGATAAGTTTTCTAGCATATAACTAAGTGCGGATGCCGTAAATGCCATTGTGTCTGATCCATGCAGAATTACAAAACCATCAAAATTATCGTATTGTTGGGTTATTATACCAGCTATTCTTATCCATAATTCGGGATTTGCATCTGATGAGTCTATGGGGTTCTCAAAGCTATATGAACTAATGGATGCAGGGAAATTTTTTAATAATGGAATATTACTTACAAGGTTTTCAAAATTGAAAGGTAAAAATACACCTTTATCATCTTTTATCATCCCAATGGTTCCGCCGGTGTAAATAATTAAAATCTTTTGCATTTAATTTTTTTTTGATTGCAAAAATATGAAATAAATAATTGCTAATTATAAATTCTACTACATATTATTTATCAAATCTATTACAATGCCTTTTTTTCGACGAGATACTGGAATGATTGTATCGTCTGACATTACAATATAGCCGCCTTCTATGCGCACAAAGGTTCGTATAAATTTGATATTTATTAGATGACAGTTATGAGTACGTATAAAACCAGAATCGGATAGCAATGCTTCATATTTTTTCAGAGTTTTTGATACCATTACTGTTTTGCCCTTAGACAGAAATACGTTTGTGTAATAATTGTCTGATTGACATCGAATAATTTCATCTGGTGACACAATAAAATACTCCTCATTTGTTGGTAAAATAATTTTTTGAGGATTTTTCTTAATTGTTTTTATATTTTCTAATAAAGCAGAATGGCGGGGTGTGCTGTCTACAATTTTTTGATTCTTCTTGTATTTTTTTAATGCGTCTTTTAAATTATCAGCTTTTACAGGTTTCAAAATATAATCGAGGGCCGAAAACTTGATTGCTTTTATAGCATATTTATCAAAAGAAGTTATAAAGATGACCTCAAAATCAATGCTTTCAATTGATTCCAATAATGTAAATCCTGAGTCGTCTTCCATTTGAATATCTAAAAAAACGATATCAGGTTTAACCGATTTGATTAATTCTATGCCAGTGTTACAAGAGTCTGCATTCCCAACTATTTCTAATTCTGGAAAATCCTTTTCAATGATTTTTTTTAATAATTGAAAAGCAACTAGTTCGTCTTCTATGATAACAACTCTAATCACAATTTATTTATATGGTCTTAGCAAAGATAATTTTTTTTTTATATTTTATTAAGGAGTTCTTTAATAATTTGTATCTCATTTTCAATTTCTTCGATTAAATCTTTAATTCCCTCAGTATTATTTAAATCAATATTTTCGAGTTCAAATGCAATTTGTCCCATAATTTCGAAACAAACAGATTTTGACGAGCCTGTAATTGAATGAATATTTAGTTTAAACGCAGCGAAATCGCCTTCAACTAAAGCATGGTTTATGTTTTTTAGGTATTTGTAGAATCCTTCAAAATAAGTATTAATAAGGAGTTCAATAAATTCTTCATTTTCTCCAACCATATTTATCAACTCATTTCTGTTGTAATGCATTAACGAGGCATCTCTTAGTTTTTCCATGTTTTTTTTGTTTTAAGTAATGTTAATGTATTTATCAATTATCGCTTTAATTTGGGATATAACTATTGGTTTGGTTACAAAATCATTCATTTCATATTCGATAGATTTTTCTTTTTCTTCAGCCAATACACCTGCGGTGAGTGCAATTATCGGAACATCTTTTCCTTTCTTTGTTTGCCTAATCAATTTTGTTGCATCGTAGCCACTCATATTAGGCATGTGGATATCCATAAAGATTAAATCTGGAGTATGAGTATTAAAAAGCTCAACAGCATCAAGACCATCAACAGCCCCAATAATTTGTGCTTCTGGAATTACAGCAGATATCATGTATTTTGCAAGTAGCATGTTTGTTGGATTATCTTCGGCAATAAGAATCTTAATCTTTTCCAAAATATGTGATTCTTCATTCTCATTTTTGGCTATATGAGTTTCTTCTTCGATGGTATTATTAAATAATTCGTTGTAAATACTAAGTAGTGATTGTTTTAGCTGTGTTAGTTTTATCGGCTTAATAATATCAGTATTAATTTCTTTCTTTAATATTAAGTCAGAAATAATATTAGCATCAACAGAACTGTGTGAAAATATTATTGGCAACTGAGAGGAATTTATTTCTAGATTATGTCTTATCTCTGATATTAATTCAAGCCCATTTTTATCTCGTATATTGTAATCAATAATTGCAAGAGTGGGGGATTCTTTATTAATGACTTCTAACGCGGAAACAGCATTGTCAACAATTGTTGACTCAATTCCAAATATTTTAAGCATGTCGACAAAAATATCTTGGTTATTTTTATTTGTGTCAACAATTAGTGTTTTATTAAAGACTTTTAATTTGCCAATATCATAATTTTCTTCGGGATTGGATTCTGTAGATTTTAAAATTAACTCAAACCAAAAAGTGCTTCCTTTACCAAGCTCACTTTCAAGCATTAATTCAGATCCCATTATCTTTAATAATCGAGTAACAATGCTTAGTCCCAATCCCGAACCCCCATATTTTTTTGTTATTGTTGAGTCGGCCTGAGTGAATGATTCAAATATTTTTTTATGCATATTCTCTTCAATTCCAATTCCGGTATCGCGTATTGAAAAACGGAAAATTGATTCGTCAATGTTAGAAGTTGGTGTTGCTTCGATTTTTATTTCTATTTCGCCTTTCTTTGTAAATTTTATTGCATTGCTTAAAAGATTGATTAGTATTTGTCTTATTCTTACATAATCGGTTAAAACAAAGTTAGGAACGTCGTCCTGAATACTTGTCAATATTTTTAGGTTTTTCTGATGTGCAGAAAACTTAACAATATTGGTTATTTGATCTATTATAGAATGCAAATCGAGAATTTCATAATTTAAGTCTAATTTCCCAGCCTCTATTTTTGAAAAATCTAAAATATCGTTTATTATATCTAGCAAGGATGTTGCGGATTGATTTATGGATTTTGCATATTGCATTTGGGTTTCTTCAAGATTTGTTTTAATAAGTAAATCTGAAAAACCAATAACTCCATTTAGTGGAGTTCTAATTTCGTGACTCATATTTGCAACAAATTCACCTTTTGCCATACTTGATTTTTCTGCAATTACAACAGATTGATTTAGTTTTTCCAAAATAATTTTTCTTTCTATTGCATACGATACACTAACAGTAAATGATTGTAGAATCGTGAATTCCTCAGTTGACCATTTTCTTTCTGTTTCACAATCGTCAAATCCTATAAATCCCCAAAATTTATCATCTACGCGTAATGGAATTAGCATCATTGAAAGGATATTTTGTGATGCTAAAATTTTTTTTGTTACCTCGTCTTTTATGTTTTTAACACTGATATTTAAATCGCGAAAATTCTCTAATGGAATAATAACTTCTATTATTGCATCGAATGGCAAATTTTGAAGTTCTTGGTTTTTAATCTGCGGTAACACTTCAGAACTACACCATTCTATTTTTTGACTGCATTTGCGCGTTGCATTGCCATTTGCGTCAAATTCATTTTCGAATAAATAAATTCTATCAACGCCAGTGGCATTACCAAGATAATCGAAAATTTTTGGTAAAGCTTCATTATAATCTTTGTTTTTTAATAATTCATCTGTACTTAAGGCAATGGCAGCTAGTAACTTTTGCTTGTTTTTTAATTGTGTTTCAATTTTTATTCTCTCAGTTATATCTCTAAAAATACCACGAGTTCCTTTTAACTCTCCATTTTCATATCTGCAGTTTATATTGCCTTCTACTGTAAGTTTTCTACCATCTTTCGTCTTAAAAACAGTTTCAATATTATTCGCACAATTCCCTTCTAGTACATCTTTAAAAATATTTTTACATGAATTAAGGCAATTGTCATCAATAATATCCCACATAGTCATGTTTTCGATTTCCAAATCTTCATAACCTAATAGGTTTTTCCAAGCGTTATTTACAAAGTTGAAATTCCCATTTTTATCAACACTTTGTATTATGTCACTTGCATTATCAATTATGTCTTTAAAACTTTCTTCGCTTGTTTTTAGTGAGGCATCAGTCTGTATATTTTTAGTGATATCAGTTAAAATAAACATATTGCCTATTTTTTCTTGTGTGATATTTATTAGAGCAGTTTGAATTACTTTGTATGTTTTACCATTTAATTGGTTGGTAGCATTGAAACTATGGTTTTTATTCTGTATGCTTATATTTTTCCAAAAGAATAGTTCTGTTTCTGCACTTAAGCCAATTGATGATCTAGATAGATAAATGTTTTCTTCAGCAGCTTCGTTAAAATCGCTAACTTTATTAGTTGAGTCTGTTAAGATTACCGAACTCCCAATTTTTTCAAAAAGTGCATTTCTTAAAACAAAATCGGATTGGAGCAAAGAGTTTTTTGATAAGCCCAAAAAGATTAACACAGAACTAAATAAAAATGAAAATGGAACTGGGTCGAGACCAAATGGCATTAATTTAACTAAATAAATAAGCCAAAATATAAAAGGAATGATTGATGAAAAAAGTAAAATATTAATTTGTTTTTTTTGATTAAAATTTGATGTTTTTTTATGTTGAATAAGTAACCCCAATGCAGCAGTCATTGTAACTAAATAAAAAAACTGTGATACCCAATATCCAATTGATGGATTAAAAGCTACTATTGGGAATAATCCAGTATTTACCAAGTTAAAGTCTCTTAGATGAAAGTGATGATAGTCGTTAGTAATTGCAATAATCGTTGTTATAATAGGAATTAAAAAAATAAGAAATGTAAGATTTTTATTAAAAATTTTCTTTTTCCCAGTAAATTTAAGTACAAATAATAAAAAAAACACAGTTACATAAGGTATTCCAAGATATTCAAGTTTATAAAAAACATCAGCTAAATCAACATTGTAGGTAGATATTTCTAATGAATAAAAGAGAGTATAAACTGCACTTACAAAGTTGAATAATACAAAGTAATACATGTGTTTACTTTGTCTATTTTTTAAACTAATAAAAAATATAAAACTCAGGAAAATTAGTGTTATATAAATAGGAATTGCATAAATGTTGAAATACATAAATTCTTAATTAAGATAAACAATAAATTATACGGCACTCTAAATTAAAAGTTTTATAATAATAATAATAATAATGGCGTATTCTTTAAAAAATTGTTGACAATTTTATTCAATATTTTGTGTAAAAAAAACAAAAATTCAATTTTATTCATTCCTAAAAATTACTAAGTTTGCCCAAAATTTTGTTAATGGACAAGATATTAGAATTAGTAGTTAAAACAACAGGTATAGCTTTTCGTCAAGTTGCAAATACTGTTGAATTACTCGATGGAGGAGCAACAATTCCTTTTATTTCGAGATATAGAAAAGAAAGAACTGGGGGATTGGACGAAGTAGAAGTTGAGAAAATTCGGAACCAACATGTTCTTTTTACAGAATTATCAGCCAGAAAAGAGTTTATTTTAAGTGTAATTGAAAAACAGGGATTACTTACTCCAGACCTTAAAACACAAATAGAAGACTCATGGAATTCAAATGAATTAGAAGATATTTATCTTCCATATAAACCTAAAAGAAAAACAAAAGCCTCAGTTGCAAAAGAAAAAGGATTAGAACCTTTAGCCGAGATTATTTTTAAACAGCAAAATATTGATATAGAGAAACTTGCATCTTCTTTTTTGAATGAAGACGTTAAGTCAATAGAGGAGGCTTTGCAGGGAGCAAATGATATTATTGCTGAGCAAATAAGTGAAAATAAACAGGCTCGTGAAAGGATTCGTAACTTGTTTGCAGAGGAAGCAATAATCACATCCAAAGTAGTAAAATCGAAAATAGAACAAGCCGAAAAGTACCAAGATTATTTTGAATTTTCACAAAAACTAGCAACCTGTCCATCACATCGAGTTTTAGCTATTCGCAGAGGCGAAAAGGAGGGCTTTTTAAGAGTGGACATTTCTCCTTCAGAAGAAAATGCATTAAAAAGATTGAAATATCTTTTTATTAAAGGACAGACTAATTGTGCGGCTCTGGTTGCAAAAGCGATAGAAGATTCTTATTCACGACTATTAAAACCTGCAATTGAAACCGAATTTTCAGGTGAAAGTAAACAAACAGCAGACATATCGGCCATTGGTGTTTTTGCTGAAAACTTAAAACAATTACTTCTTGCTCCGCCGTTAGGCAAAAAAAGAATTTTAGGAATCGATCCTGGATATCGTAGTGGCTGTAAAGTGGTTTGTATCGACGAGCAGGGTAATCTTTTACATAACGAAACAATTTATCCTCATAAACCACAGGAAGAAACTTCTTTAGCAATGAAGAAAATAAGTTCATTGGTAGCAAGTCATAAAATTGATGCTGTAGCAATTGGAAATGGAACTGCCAGTCGTGAGACAGAAAGCTTTGTCAAAAGAATTTCTTTCGATAGGGAAATTCGCGTTTATGTGGTAAGTGAAGATGGGGCTTCTATTTATTCAGCATCTTCTGTTGCTCGCGAAGAGTTTCCACAATATGACGTAACGGTTCGTGGAGCAGTTTCAATTGCACGCAGACTAATGGATCCGCTTGCGGAGTTGGTTAAAATAGACCCAAAGTCAATTGGTGTGGGACAGTATCAGCACGATGTAGATCAAAAACTTCTTAAGGAAAGTTTGGATAGAGTTGTGGAATCTGCTGTAAATAGTGTTGGTGTAAATCTAAATACTGCAAGTAAGCACCTGTTAACTTATGTTTCTGGACTTGGACCAGTTTTAGCACAAAATATTGTTGATTATAGAAAAGAAAATGGAGCATTTCCCGATCGTAAAGAACTAATGAAAGTTGCAAGGTTAGGAGCAAAGGCTTATGAACAATGTGCGGGATTTTTAAGAATTCCTGATGCTAAGAACCCTCTTGACAATACGGCTGTTCATCCTGAATCTTATCATGTTGTTGCTAAAATGGCAAAAGATTTAAAGAAAAATTTAAATGATTTTGTGGCAGAACCTGCTTTGCTTAAGGAAATAGAATTATCAAAATATGTAAGTGGCGATTTAGGTTTGCCAAGTTTACAAGATATTGTTAAAGAACTTGAAAAACCAGGGCGTGATCCTCGAAAAGCAATTAAAATAATGGAGTTTGATAAAACTATCTATAAAATTGAAGATTTACACTTGGGAATGGTGTTGCCGGGAATTGTTACTAATATTACAAACTTTGGTGCATTTGTAGATATTGGAATTAAGGAAAATGGGCTGGTGCATATATCTCAAATGACAAATAGATTTATCTCAAATCCAAACGAAGTTTTAAAATTACATCAACACGTAAAAGTAAAAATTACAGAAGTTGATATTACTCGAAAAAGAATTCAGTTAACAATGAAGGATATTGAACAATAAGTAGTAATTTTGCAGAAAATAAAATATAATTGTAATAATAAATATATGAGTAAACAGATTATTGACCTTGACAATGTGGTTGTCAAATTTGCCGGAGACTCAGGAGACGGCATTCAGCTAACGGGAACGCAGCTGACAAATACCACAGCATTATTGGGAGAAGAAGTTGCAACTTTTCCGGATTATCCGGCAGAAATACGTGCTCCTCAGGGAACTGTTGGCGGTGTTTCAGGTTTTCAGCTTCATTTTGGTAAAAATATTCATACTCCAGGAGATAAATGCGATGTATTAGTTGCTCTTAATCCAGCGGCTATTATGGCAAATATTAACTCAATTAAATGGGGTGGGACTATTATTGCGGATATCGATACATTTTCTGAAGCTAATATGATTAAGGCTGGTTTTACTGACGAAATTCTTGTTGGGGTAAAACAAAATTACAATCTTATCGAATCACCGATTTCTTCAATGACCAAACAATGCTTAATTGAAACAGATCTCGATGTTAAGACAATCATGAAAAGCAAAAATATGTTTGCTTTGGGTATTGTTTATAAGCTTTTTGGTTTTCCATTAAAATATACAGAAGAGTTTTTAGAGAAAAAATTTAAGAAAAAACCTGAACTCATTGAAGCCAATAAGATGGTTTTACAAGGTGGGGCAAGTTATGCAGCTGCAATTCAGGCAATGCCATCGTTTAGAATTTGTACAGTCTCTAATCTAAAAGGGAAGTATCGTAACATTAGTGGAAACGTTGCTACTGCTTGGGGCTTATTAGCTGCTGCTGAAAAAGCAAATTTACCATTCTTTTTAGGTTCTTATCCTATAACTCCTGCAACAGAAATATTACAAGAAATTGCTAATCGCAAAGATATTGGAGCTAAATCATTTCAGGCAGAAGACGAAATTGGTGGTATTGTAACTTCTATTGGAGCAGCTTTTGCTGGAAATTTTGCAGCTACATCAACATCAGGACCTGGATTAGCATTAAAATCTGAAGCTATCGGGTTAGCTGTAATTACAGAACTTCCTCTTGTAATTGTTAATGTTCAGCGTGGTGGTCCATCTACTGGATTGCCAACAAAAACAGAACAATCAGATTTGTTTCAAGCATTATCGGGACGTAATGGCGAAAGTCCAGTGCCTGTTATTGCTGCTAGTTCGCCATCTAATTGTTTCGACTTCGCATACAAAGCATCTAAAATTGCAATTGAGCATATGACTCCAGTTTTATTATTAACTGATAGCTATTTGTCGAACGGTACAGAACCATGGAAAATACTTGCAATGAAAGATTTGGAGCCAATTACTCCAAAAGTTATTTCTCGTGATGCCGAAGAATATTTGCCTTATCAAAGAGATGAGAATTTTGTTAGATCGTGGGCTGTGCCAGGAATGAAAGGTTTTGAGCATAGAATTGGTGGTCTTGAAAAAATGGACATCACAGGTACCGTTTCTTATGTACCCGCAAATCACGAAAAAATGACGATGTTGCGAGATAGTAAAATTAAAAAAATTGCGGAATTTATTCCTGAACAGGTTGTAGAAGGTTCTCAAGATGCTGATATTCTTGTAATAGGATGGGGATCAACTTATGGTCATATCACAATTGCTGTTCAAGAATTGATAGCTGAAGGTAAAAAAGTCGCTCATACTCAATTTAACTATATTTACCCTCTTCCACGAAACACTGAAGATATTTTAAAGAAATACAAAAAAATAGTTGTGTGTGAGTTAAATCTTGGTCAGTTTGTAAATTATCTAAGGATGTACTTTCCACAATATAAATATCATCAGTTTAATAAAGTTATGGGTCTGCCGTTTGCAGTTGCCGACTTAAAAGAAAGTATCATCAAAATTATGGAGGGTTAATATTATGGCAGAAAATAAATATACAGCAAAAGATTTTAAAAGCGGACAAGAAGTAAGATGGTGTCCTGGTTGTGGAGATTTTTCGGTTTTGGCTGCTGTGCAAAAAGCCTTCTCTGAATTAGCTCACGAAAAAGAAGATTATGCAGTTATCTCTGGTATCGGTTGCTCTTCACGTTTTCCATATTATATGAACAACTACGGTTTTCATGGTATTCATGGTCGTGCTGCGGTATTGGCTTCTGGCGTAAAGGTTGCAAATCCAAAACTTAGCGTTTGGCAGATTACTGGCGACGGCGATGCGCTTGCAATTGGTGGAAATCACTTTATTCATGAAGTGCGTCGTAATGTCGATGTGAATGTTTTGTTGTTTAATAACGAAATTTATGGTTTAACAAAAGGACAGTATTCGCCAACTTCTAAGTTTGGTCAGGTTACAAAAACTTCTCCTTTTGGTACTATCGAAACTCCTTTTAATCCTGGTCAGTTAGTAATTGGGGCAGGAGGTAAATTTTTCGCTAGAACAATAGATGTAAATGTTAAAGAATCTGTCGAAATATTTAAGTTTGCTGATGGTCATATAGGGACTTCGATTATTGAAATTATGCAGAATTGTGTGATTTTTAATAATGGGGCTCACAATAAAATAACTGATAAAGAAACACGTGACGATAATCAACTTTGGATAGAGCATGGTAAACCTATGATTTTTGGTAAAGAAAAAAATAAAGGTATTGTGCTTGATGGTTATAAACTGAAAGTTGTTACTATTGGCGAAAATGGTGTAACTGAAAAAGATCTCTTGGTACACGACATGACAGAAGTTAATCCAACTATTCAAAATGCTTTGATAGACATGAAATTGCCAGAATTCCCAGTTGTATTTGGCGTAATTCGTGCTATCCCTGCCAAATCATACGATCAAATGATTGTTGAGCAAATTGACGCTGTTAAAGCAAGTTCTCCAATCAAAGGAATGGACGACTTGTTTAACTCTGGAAGCACTTGGTTTGTAGAGTAGGGGAAGTTCTTATTCGCCATGGCGAATAGAGTGTCTAGAGTGTCTAGAGTGCCTAAAGTGCCTAAAGTGCCTAGAGTGCCTACCCTTCGACTTTCGCCGCGGCGAAATCGAACTGTTGAAGGAATATAAAATATAAGATATAAATCACGGATGAATTTAGTTTTGTTCGTGATTTTTTTAGTTTGTCAGCTATTTAAAAATCATAATTTTCTTTTGAGCCTAAGCCAATGCCAAAAGTAACGCCATAGGAAACAGCATTAAAATCCATTTGTTCTGTGGAATATGTTTTAGCAAATCCGTCATTTAGATTTGTATTCAAACCATTTATATTTATTTGCCAAAATGGAATTTGGTAAAATATCCCAATATCCATATTGAATTTTGGTCCACCAATTGAAATATTATAATTAATTTGACCTGACATTAAAGCTTTATTTGAGGGAACCATGGTGTTTATCGAAGGGTCTTCATCAAAATTTAATTTGGTTTTAAATTGTTCAACACTATACCCGACACCAGGACCGGTTCTAAAATAATTTGTATTAATTATTAAAAATCTGTAAAGTAAAAAGAAGCCGTTATGTGAAACTACGATTTTATGATAATAATCAGTGCCTTCTGCTGCAATACCTTGCCCAGTCATTGAAAAGCTATTAAAGTGGACATTTCCACCAAATTCAGAAAATCGTGTGTGTATTTTTGTGCCGATTGAGAAACCTTGAATAAAATCTGGTAGCAAAAGGCTATGCTTTGTATTTATATCATTCAAGCTATGATAATCGTTATAATCGTTAATTACAAGTTTATAAGGCGTAAAATCCTGAAAATTTTCTATTTCCATGCCAAACATCAAATATTTACGATCTTGTGCTATCCCAGATTTATAAATGAATATAATTAAAAGGAATATTGTTAATCGAGCAATTCTCATATTTAAATATTTTACAACGCACTTTTGGTTTAGAAGCACTTAAAATCAAATTGTATTTATAAAATATACTAAAGTGAACGATATGCCCTTCTGCTACTGTGTCAAAAGATCATTTAATCTCAACTGTTGAATAATTTATAAATTATTTCCCGAAAATTTAGATAAGTATAACTCAACATAAAACGGGGTTAATAACTTTGTTTTCTACGCAATACTTTAAGCAAAGGTTTAATATTTTCAATTTATTTTTACAGTATAATCTCAAAATAGAGAATTATAAATCGTAAACAAAAATATGAGTTTATCTTGCTAAATAATTAGGTTGAAAATATTACAAAATTCCATAGGAGCTGAGTATAAAAATGCTTAATTATTTTTGCTTAACAGTAGGAGGTAAATAGAAAAACTCGGCATCTATTCCTTTCATGTTTGGAACAAGATACGTTTTGCTGGATTTTGTTTGAATTTCGTTTTTTCTGTTTTCAGGTAAACTGTAATTACTTGGATCAAAAACAAGTCGATATAAGTTATACAGTAACATATAATCCATACCGGCGTATTCCCAGACTTCTTTTATATTACGATTTCCTTCGTTATTTGGCCAATTTAATCTGGAGGATGATGACCAATATGGATGATAATCGGAAAGTCTATAATCCGTAGTTGGACCATTAAAAGGAGCAACGGTGAGCAAATCTCGATAATATTTTTTATCATTTTCAAAAAAATCATTGCCTGGTTTGTAAACCTTGCTATACTTTGCATTATGTAATAACACTAAAATAAGTGGATTTTGCTCATAAGTCCATCCTGTGCGTTTATCTCCAAGTAAATAAAGTAGATCATAAGAATTTTTTTTCCAATTAATATCAGCAATACTAGCTAAAGTTCTAAACATATAATCATCAATATTGTCTGGGATTGGAAATCCACCATGACCAAGGAATTTCATATTTTTAAATAAAAGTGCTTTAAACATATAGGCTCCAAGTCCTTTGTCAGAGCCATCTGTATGATAAATGTCTTTTCCAGTAATAAAATTCGCAGCTTCTGCAATACCAAATGAATTCATCCAAACTCCCATATCTTCACCATTTCCTTCGGCCACAAGGTCGTTGGTTACTGGATTCATTATATACCAGTAAGATGACATAATACCGCCAAAATTATTTTTTGATGGTTCCGCCATTCCTTTGTTAGGCTTTAATACAATTTTTTGCTCAGGATATTCGTGTCTAAACCTATTTGTAAGTCTATCTGTTAAGTCATCAACCCAATTATCAAATGAAATTATATTATTTTTTAATATGTTTTTAGATTTTAAATAGTCTGGAATATAACTGTTTATAAACTTTAGTTCAATATTGCTAATGTCTTCATCATCAACGAGTTGTTTGACGAGTGCAAGAGATTGTAAAAGGTAAATAATATTGTCTTGACTCATTCCTTCTTTTGCAATTACACCTTTGCGAAAAACAGACAAATAAGTGTTTGTACCATCTTTAGATTCTATGTGCCAACCGTATTCTGATTTAAAATGTTTAGAGTATTGTCGCCAAAAACCTAAAGTAACGTCGTCGCGAATTAGAAAACCATTTATGTCTTCTGGGTATTTAATTAAATCAGATTCATTACGCAGTGTTTCTGTGTTGTGGTGTTTTCTTAGTGTGTATTCTGAGTATAAGTCTAATCTTTCTAATGCCAGCATTGTATATAGAAGCATTGTAAGTGTTTCTTGATAGTTTTGGTGGTTGTTCTTAAGTAAGCGGTATTCTGTGGCTAAAATTCCAAGCCAATGATTAAAATTACTGTTTCCATCGCTCCAGCTTACCCATTTCGGATTACCCAAACTATCTAATTTGCGATCTACAGCGGGAATGTTTGTGCCAAATTGTTCAACATCAGAACTAATAACAATCCATTCTTCGAGCAGACGGTT
>JBBQCZ010000100.1:0-14932 GCA_038319215.1 Bacteroidales bacterium
ATGAAAATTTAGATAGAACTATTTAGTGCTAAATATTAATTTTAGCACTAAAATTTAGAAATAAAAATTGCTAATTATTTTTTCAAAATTAGTTAGCCTAAAAAAATCTGAGAGAAATTTCGGAGTGATGCTATTTCAATTTTTCGCAAAACTGTTTTGAATTATTAAATAAAACTAATTAAGTAAAACTTGAACACTTGTACTATTCATTCAAAACTCCAATAATCTAAGTTAAGAAATTTTTCATAAGCCATTTTAAATGCATTTTATGTGTACAGAATTTCGATTCAGATTAAATAATCGAATAGGGAAGCCTTAAAAAGAGTAAGAAACTCTCTCAATCGATTGCTAATAGTACTTTTATTGGTTAAAATAGTTAGTTTAGAAATTATTCCAAAGAGATTGATATTTTAATTTCTTTCGATTTTGCTGAGAATATTTACAAATTCGACTTCAAAATTTTGAGTAAGCACATTTTTATTTAAATTTTTTGCCAACTCTGCCATATTCCAGAATTTTACTTCATCAACTTCTTTATTAGGCTTAAATTTAAAATGATCATGTTCTGCAAAAAATACAAATACTAATTCCGATTCTATTTCTGATTTCCAGATATACTTTGTAATGAAATTGAATTTAATATTTTTTAGTCCTAGCTCCTCAAATGTTTCTCTGACTAAAGCTTTTTCTATTTGTTCACCGTAAGAGATGTGCCCACCGACAGCGGTATCCCATTTACCTGGTTGAATTTGTTTTTTAGTACTACGTTTTTGAAGTAGAACTTCTCCGTCTTTATTAATTATATGTACATGAATAACGGGATGTAATTTTTTTGTACCGTTGTGAGCCTGAGTTCGACTAATTCTGCTAATAATTTTACCATTTTCGTCAACTTCTGCAAGCATTTCTTCTTGCATATTTGTTTTCTTAATTATTAAATTTCTCAATAACTCAAAAACGAAAAAGCCTGCAAACACTAAGTAAAATAATACTCCACTAATAAATGCCCAAGCTTCTTTAGACATAAAAAATGCCGAATAAAAAACTAGAAAAGTATGTGCTAAAAAAATCCAAAACATAATTCGGATATTACGCAGCATAGCTTTCTGCTGGAGCTCATTCATTTCAAAACCTCTAAGATATCTCTCCGACATCTTCATCATTATATTTTTAGGAGAATAGGCCGAAATTCCTAAAATTGCTACGAGAATTAGACCAATAATAGCTGGTTTTAATTTAAAGAAGATATCATTTTCAAGGATTATTGAAATGGCCCCCATTATAACAATTAGCAGCGTATCGAAAAAAACAAATTTGTCGAATTTCTTCTCTTTAAAATAAATTACTATCAGTTGAATTACTCCAAAAGCCACAGCAATATACAATCCTATCTCTGTTCCCCAAATTTCATCTGCGAGAATAAAAACCAGCAACGGCAACATTCCCGGTAAAATCGTTTTCAATAATTGTGATGCTTTCATAATTTACAAATTTATCAGAATATATTGTTCTGTTCACTGATTGTTAATAATTATTGTAACTAATAAATAAAAAAAATAATTAGTTTTACACTTCATAAATAAGCAGTAACTAAAATAAATAGTACTATGAAGAAATTAAATTCGTTTTTATTGCGAAATCAGCATTTGTTAATGTTCATTTTTGTTGTTTTCATTGCATGTCTTATAAGTACAGATATGTATGCTCGTATGGGTGGAGCAGGTGGAGGAAATAATAGTAGTGGTGGCGGTGGTGGCGATGGCATTGGCGCATTAGTATTTTATTTATTTATGTTATTACCATTTCCATTAAACTTGATAGCGATTATTGCTTTAGTTATTGTAATTTTTGTTTTCGGCAAGCTTAAAAAGCAAGGTTCAATTTTAAATAAAGTTCAAGGAAGCATTATCCCTGGAAAGAAAGATGTAAAAGGACTAGCTGCATACAAACAGTTGCACCCAGATTTTAAAGAGGAGCAATTTATTCAGAAAGTAGGCAAAGCCTTTACCGACATTCAAGCTGCATGGTCAGATAAGGACATTTCTAAAGTTCGTCGTTTTATCTCTGATGGTATGTACCAAAGAGTTATCACTCAATTTAAAATGATGAATATTTTAAGTCAGAAAAATATTCTAGAAAAACTTGAGATAAAATCAATTATAATTGATAAAATTGAAAGTGATGGTGTTTTTGATGTTATTCATGTAGGAATTTATGCAAGTATTAAGGATAAATTTGTTTCTGATAAATATGCGAATTTGAATTCTGCCTCATTTGAAGAATTTGTAGAATATTGGTCATTTATTCGCAAAAACTCCGCAGTTCCAAAGGACATGTACAACACGTACAATTGCCCAAATTGTGGTGGCGATTTATCAGCAAATAGTATGGGTGACATGTGTAAATGTCCGTATTGTGGAACTATTACAAACAGCGGAGAATACGATTGGGTGCTAGCTGAGATTACTCAAGCTGATGATTATGTTACTCAGTCACACTTAAATGATATGAGTAATACTCTTGCAAACAAAATTGAAGAAATTTCTGATTCTGAACCTGATTTTGCTGTACAAAATATTGAGGACAAAGCTAGCAATGGTTACCTACAAATTGAAACAGCTAGAGTATTAAAAGATCCAAAGTTAATGCGCAGATTTGTTACAGATGAGTATTATAATAAATTTGAGATAGATATAAAGTCAGCATCTCACTTTGTATATAATAGAATTTTCTTGAATGATGTTACACTTATTGGAGCTCTTCAAAAGGACAATAAAAACATTTTAATATTGTCTATAAAATCGTCTTTCCAACGAGTTGTGATAAGCGCTGGAAATGCACAATTGCTTGATATGGCAGTTACAAGTAAGAATGAGGTTATAATGATGTCCAAAGATATTTTATCGGGACAGAATAAGGGTTCCGTTTACGCTCATCAATGTCCTTCTTGTGGTGGAACAATTTCTGATACAACAGACTTAAATTGTCCTTATTGTGGCTCTCAAATTAACTCTACTAAAAATGAGTGGATAATTTCTGGCATTATGTCTCAGAGTGATTATCTCAATTATTACAGAGAGAATGCTAATTTGTTTATTGCCAATGTAAATCCTAAGAAGCTCGATTCAATGTATAAAGTTAGAGATTATGCCTTCAATAATATTCTTATAATGATTGCAGCTGATGGAGTATTTGATGCTGAGGAAATTGATTTTGCAAAGAAAATGGCCAAGAAATGGGGATATGCTCCTTCAAAAATCGAGGGGATGTTAGATATGGCTGTTAACAATCAACTTGTTTTAAGAATGCCTGAAGAACGTAAAGATCGTGAGAAGATTTACAAACTTATGGAAAAAACTGCTGCTGTCGATGGCAATATTTCTACAGAGGAACAAGCATTACTTGATAGTGTAAGGCAGCAATATTTAAGCTAATAATACAAAACTAAATAAAAAAACTCCGAAAGAAAATCTATCGGAGTTTTTTTTATCTTGCTATATATTACTTTAAAACTTCTAAAATATCTTCAGCCAAAGTCTTTTTAAATCCTTCATAGGCTGATATTTTTGATTTCACAAACTCAGAACAATCTTCTCTTTCCTTATCGGAAATATTAAAAGCACTCTGCTCAACAATTGATAAAACTTCAACAGCTACCATATCAACACCGTTATCAAGTATTCTCATGAAAGGCATAAGAGTAGTAAATTTAACAGAAGACTGCCATAAACCAGATAAAAACTTTGGAAAATGTTCTTTATTTTGATAAGTTTCAATATTCTGTTCTAGCATTGTAGCTATTTTACTATCTTTCAAATCACATACTAATTCATAAATTGAATTGCGGACAGCAATATATGGAGTCGAAAAGTAAATTTCCAATATTGGCTTAACACTATATTCTCCTCCTTTATTTCTAAGTCTCTCAACACTTTGCAGAACAGCAACCTCATTGCTACTGTATAATCCTAGTAAAATCTCACGTTGCTCCTTGTTTATTTTAATATTATTATCTTCCATTTCTAAAATTTTGACAAAATTAGTTTATTTTTTCATAGCCTCAAGTTTTAATTCTTTTGGCATTTTTTCTATTGCATACCGTAATGCAGTTCTTGGCATTATTGCCTTATGTTTCATTACATATTCGAAGACTTCATTTTCGTGTTTTTGACAAGCTACTTTAAGCAGCCAACCATAACCTTTTTGAACCATATCGTCATTATCGAGCAAGAGAATATCTGCAATTTCAAAAACATCTTTAATAAATTCGCCTTTTTTAGCCGGCACAATCAATGAAACAGCTGCGGCCCTTTTTACCCAACGGTTTTCGGATTTTGCCCACAACTTTAAATCATCGATAAACTCAGGAAATTTAACAATAATTTCGCCCATAGTATGATTACAAAAAGTATCGCAGGTAGCCCAATTGTTAATGTATAAGTTCACCCATTTTTCAAAAATATAAAAATCATCCTTATCAAACTCCTTACGACGATTGTATGTCCAATTACAAGCTACAAAATTCAATTCAAGGCAGTTTGTTAGCCACAAATCTTCGCATATTTCAAAGATTTCGGTTTTTGACAAATGTTTTACTTTTTGATAATTTTCTTTGCTTACTATTCTCAGGTCTGCTGACTTAACACCAATAATATTGACATTTTCTTTAAAAAATCGTTGACCTGAAATACGGTTTTGTTCAGTAGATTCTATTTTTAAATCGCAAATGAGTTCATCAATTATTGACATCATATTTCCATATATTTACACCTCAAAAATAGTAAAAACATACAATAAAAAGTATAAATATATTATTGAAAATTTTTATTGTCCGATATAAGTGGTCATTAATTTTAAAAGCCACAGATTTAGATTAAGCAGATTTTAAATAATTTTAAACAGATGAACTCAGATGTTTTTAACAATATGCTCCTGATAAATCGGGACAAGTTCCTGATAAATCGGGACAAGTTTTTCAAATTGTACTCAACGACTTTGGGCTTTGAAAAACGAAAGTGTATCGGTATAAACACTAAAATAAAGGCAAAAGCATTATTTTCAATGCAATACGAGAATTATAAAACGTGTAAGCATTAATTTCAACAATCTAGTTAACGTTATAATTGTTTCAAAGCTCATCGAACCTTTTTAAAACATTTGTTACCTTTGTATTATAAACTAAAAAAACTAAACCTATGAAAAAACTAAGTATTATTATTGTGACAGTACTTTTTGCCCTAAGTACTTTTGCTCAAAAGCCAATAACAGCAAAATCAGAAATTGATGAAGTAACTGTTTATTTGTATGGTGCAGAGGTAAAAGCCAAAGCAAATGTAAGTATTGTCAAAGGTCGTGGTATTTTCGAAATTACAAATATTAGTCCTCAGGCTATTAACAACTCGGTACAAATTTCAAATTCGCAGGACATTGAAATTTTATCAGTTTCTGTTGCTGATTATAGTGATAATGCTGAAATAAAATTTCCGGAAATAAAGAGAATGAATGACTCTTTAAAGGTGTTAACTGCTAAAATTGCCGCTTTTAACAATGAAAAAGTTTCATTTGAGGCAGAAAAAGACCTTCTATTAAAAAACCTTTATATTGGTGGTGATAACGCAGGAGTAAATATTGCGGATTTAAAAACAGCCTCTACTTATTATCGTGAACGAACTTATGCAATTAGACAAGAGATTACAAGAATCGAAAATCTCATTAATTTGGAAAATGAAAAGATTAACGAAATATATGTTCGTCAGTCAAAAATTATTGTCGAGAATAATATGTATTATAAGAAAGTGGTCATTGAATATGAAGCTGCAGCAACAATTAACGGCGTTTTTGCAATTAGTTATATCGCCGGAAAATGCGGATGGGCGCCATCTTATGATCTAAAAGCAAAGGAAATTGGTGAGCCAGTTCAAATGAAATATAAGGCAAAAGTATTTAACAACACTGGTATTGCATGGCAGTCAGTGAAAATGAAATTATCTACAGGCGATCCACTGCAAGGGGCCTCTGCTCCTACGATTTCTACTTGGGATTTGAACTTCACCAGTAATAATCAAGCAAAAGGAAATACTGGTTACTTTGACAATGCAATTAAAAACGAATATCGCCAATTTGAATCAGCTCAATCTCAAGTTATGGACGAGAATATTTCATACAATACAGTTGCTGTTTCGGAAATAAGTGTTGAATTTGAAATTGCTAAAAAATACAATTTGCCAGCCGATGGAAAACCATACACAATTGATGTAACTGAATATTCTCTAAATGCAGATTTTAGCTATTACGCTATTCCAAAATTTGAATCAAATGTATATCTAGTTGGAAAAATTACTGGTTGGGAAGATTTAAATTTAATTGATGGTGAGATGAATGTATATTTTGGTGAGACCTATTTAGGGGTTTCACAATTAAATACAAGTTCGCTTAATGATACACTTGAACTTTCATTTGGTCGTGACAAACAAGTTTCGATTAAACGTAACAGAATTGAAGAATTTACTAAAAAGAGTTTACTTGGAAGTAGCCGTAAAGAAAGTTTCCAATATGATATTTTGGTAAAAAACAATAGAAAAGTCGATGTAAAATTAAGTATTGTGGATCAAGTTCCGATTTCGAGAGAGAGTTCTATAGAAGTTACTGTTGGAGAATTATCAGGAGGCGAACATAATACTGTAACAGGTAAAGTTAGTTGGAACACAACATTAAAACCAGGAGAATCAAAGAAATACACATTTGGCTATAGTGTAAAATATCCTAAAGAGCAAACTGTAAATACAAAACAATATCGGTCAATGAGTAGTCCGAGATTTTAACACCTAAGGTGCTATACGGCAAACGCAGAGTTTCATTATTTTGAGACTCTGCGTTTTTATTTTTGTTATTTTGTAATACGCTATGGATTTTGCAACATCAAAGCATTCCCAGACATTTCGTCAGCGGGTATTTTAAATATTGGGGCATCAGCATTCCAAGCAACTCCATTTCGTAGAGGTAATTTTAGTCTCTTAAGATTATGATATCTGTCGCCTTCGAAACAAAGCTCGCGTCTGCGTTCGTTGCGAACACTATCAAGTAAATCAGCCAATGCAACTGTCTCAGGCACATAATTATCACCAAACGCTCTTTCTCTTAAGGCATTATAACTATCATAAGCATCCACTGCATTACCAGAACCAGAAGGAACAAGATTAGCTTCAGCACGAATAAGATGCATTTCTGCAAGTCTAATATAAATACGGTTTAATGGCTGTGAAACACCGTCGGCAATGCTTTCATCGTATTTTTTTATGTAGTACAAAACAAAGTATTTATTCAGCAAGCTGCGTCTGGTGTCATTAGCATTGTAAAGGTTATAAAGTGTAGAATTAGTTTGGAAAAGTGGATTTTTTGCACGAGAGTATGCATCTATCAAGCTATTGCTATTGTCTGTCTGAATATTAACAATTTGAAAAATTACTTCTGGATTGCTTTGGTTTCCTGACAATTTGTAAATATCGGTTACATTATCGGATAGCTGATAATAAGTGCTTTCGATAACGAGGTTTGCATATTGCGCAGCATGAATATAATCTCCAGAAAAGAATGAAACCCTAGCTAGCAAAGCAGTTGCAGACATTGCTGAGGCTGTAGAATTTGAAGTCATTACTCCTGCTGTTTCGAGTAATAACTTAGCTTCAAGAAGATCAGCCACAACATTTGCATATACTACTTCAACCGATTCTCTTGCAGCGTCAAGACTATCTGGGGAAAAAGATGGTATTAATCTGTAAGGAATTCCAAGTTGAGAATTTCCACCAATATTTTCGACATCGTAAGGTTTAGCAAAGAATCTTACCAACTCGAAATGAGCAACAGCTCTAATGAATAAAGCTTCACCTTTAAGTCTATTTTTACTGCCTTCAAAATCGCTATCATCAACCAGATTATTATCAATCGCATAAATAACGTTATTTGCGCGATTAATTGCGGCATAAGCTATACTCCAAAAACTAGCAATTTCCGAAATTTGAGGTGATGATGTCATTGTATAAATCTCATATTTACCGAAACGATTAAGTTTTTGTTCGTTACCGATAATAGCTTCGTCAGCCAACAAATCGGCATAAATAGCTGGATTTCCACCTAATAACGAACCAGATTGTAAACCATCATAAGCCCCATTTAATACAAGTTGTAAATCTCTCGTACTAGTAATTGCCTGATCGTTTGGAATTCTGTCGTTAAGATCAGTTTCAAGAAGTTTTTCACAAGAAGAAATGCCAATTGAGAATAGCAAAACAGCTGTAACAACTTTGAAATTTAAATTATTTTTTCTCATATTTTTATTTTTTTAAGGCTAAGGACAAGGCTATCCGCTGCGGCGGAAGTTTCCTGATTGCTTTGAGATTATGCCTTTTGTTTTTATTTTATTAAAATGAAATCTGTATACCACCAATAATTGTTCTCGCTTGCGGAGTTGCAAATGATGGTGCCGCAAACGACACATTTGAATCCGGATCAGACGAAGATGTATTTCTTGCTACTTCTGGATCCCAACCTTTATATTTAGTAAGTGTCCACAGGTTATTACCAGAAATATATAATCTCAAGTTACCAAGTTTCATTTTATTGCAAACATTTTTACTAAAGCTATAACCTAAAGAAAGGCTTTTAAGTCTTAAGAAAGATGCATCGTACAAGAATCGGGTTGAATTTACATAAGTTGAGTATTCATTTAGTCCTGGAACATCGCTAGACGGTAGAGACTCAGAATAAGCATCTAGAATCTCAGGTCTTTGAGCTATTGATGAATAATCACCAATCATTCGTTTAGCTTGATCGTCGTAAATTGTATTTCCATATTGATACATGAACATAAAATTAAGGTCAAAACCTTTATAATTTAAAGTATTAGTAATACCGCCAACGATTTTTGGGAATGGACTACCGCAAGCTTTTCTATTATCACCATAGAAATCTCCAGTTGGATTTGCGTAAGTCATTATATTACCATTAATATCATAATAAAGCTCGGTTCCTGCTTCGACAGTAGCTGTTTGCTGTACTCCTGCACCATCAACAACTGGAGTTCCATCAACATTCCAAAGAGAGATTTCTCCATCTTCTTGTTGAACTCCAGCCCATTCAACAAGATAAGCAATTCCCACAGGATAATCTAAAATAACACGCGCATCACCTCCGGTTCTGTTATCAAAAGCATCTGGTGGTAATCCACCAACATCAGTAACAACGTTATGATTGTATGCAATATTAAAATTTGTAGTCCACTTAAAATCGCCCTGAATATTATGCGTAGTAAGGTCAAATTCTACCCCATTATTTGTTAATGCTCCAATATTTTGCCATATTTTTGAATAGCCAGAAGAAGAAGGCAAAGTTACTTGTAACAGTAAATCAGAACTTTGTTTGTTGTAGTATGTCAAGCTACCACTAATTCTGTTGTCGAAAAGCCCGAAATCTATATTTACATCGAACATAATTGATTTTTCCCAACTGAGTGAAGGATTGAGCAAAGTTGAAGGAACGATTGCAGAAGCACCGTTATAACCACCAACAGCACTATAAAATCCCAGGTTGGCATAATCGTCAATATTTGCATTACCTGTCAAACCATAACTAGCTCTAAGTTTAAGGAAGCTAATATTTTTTATCTCTTTAATAAACGATTCGTCGCTAATGATCCAACCTGCAGAAACTGCTGGAAATGTTCCATATCTGTTATTTGACCCAAAACGAGAAGAGCCGTCAGTTCTGATGCTAAATCCTGCCAAGTACTTATTGCTTATTTTGTAGTTTACCCTAAAGAAATAAGAATTAAAGGCATAAGCTGTTGAATAAGAATATCCAGTCATGTTAGATGGATCGGCAGAACCTGGACTAGTAAGATTGTCGTTTGGAAAATTCCAACCATTAAGTCCAACGCCACTTGTACTTGAACGTTGAAATGAGTGCCCGAGAGTAAAATCGGCTTCTTGCTTCTCTCCGATTTGTTTGTTGTAGGTAAAATAGTTATTTGTTGTGTAATTGAAAACATTGGTACGACGATCCCAAGCTGAAGAAACAGAACCTGTATCCTGAACATTTCTGAACCTAAATTCATCTTCGCTAAGGTTCATAAAATCGACACCAAATTCAGATCTAAAGCTCAGATTTTCAAGAATATCATAATTAAGAAACATTCCAGTAATTGAGCGGAATGAATTAGCAGTAAAGTTCCAATTTTCGAGTTGCCACAATGGATTACTATACGGATCGTAATAAGTACCATCGGCATTATAAACCGGAAGAAATGGAAGTTTCTGTTGAGCGAGGCCAAGTCCACCTGAATCACCAGTAGGAACTCTTTTATTCTTACTGTACGAAACCGACATATTAGTTCCAATACTCAGTTTATCCGTAGCTTTATTTTCCACATTTATTCTACCACTAAGTCTGTTGTATGAGTTTCCGAGAACAAATCCCTCTTCGTCGCGATAAGTTAGTCCGGTATAAAAAATAGTTTTTTCGTTACCTCCCTGTGCAGATGCGCTTAATTCCTGAACAAATCCTTGACGTAAAACTAAGTCAATCCAATCTGTTCCACCGAGTGCTGCAATACTGTCGGCCATTGCTCTAGTAATTGGCGTTCCATTAGATGGAGTATAAATTATAGCATCCTTTGATTCTGGTTCGAGTCCTCTACGTACACGTGCGGAATCGCGCAACGCCAATTGTTGTTCGCCAGAGATTAGATCAATTCTATTTGCAGATTCTACCACACCTGAATAATAGTTCACATTAAATTTGGTTTTACCAGCGCTACCTTTTTTTGTTGTAATTAGAACAACTCCATTTGCTCCTCGAGAACCATAAATGGAAGCAGCAGCAGCATCTTTAAGAATTTGGATTGATTCAATATCATTTGGATTCAGATCAGATAAAGCATTAAAGCCAGAACCTGTATTATTTGCACTAAAATCTCCACTAGAAACAGGAATTCCATCGATTACATAAAGAGGTTGAGAACCTGCTGAAATTGAGTTTGTTCCACGCACTTTTACATTTATTGAAGCTCCAGCCATACCATTCTGAGATGTAACCTGTACCCCTGCTGCTCGTCCTTGCATTGAAGACTCTAGACTTGGTAAAACAGCATCGCCCAAATCGTCAGAGCTAATTGAGGTAATTGCACCAGTAACATCACGTTTTTGGCGTCGACCATAACCAATTACCACAACATCATCGAGAAGAACAGCATTTTCGAGTAAAACAGCATTAACAACTGAATTTTTTCCTGCTACAACATTAACAGGCAACTCCTGACTAAGCATTCCGACAAATGAAATTTCGACAATTTGTGCTCCAACAGGCACATCTGAAAGAACAAACTGCCCTTCAAAATCTGTAATAACACCAATTTGAGTTCCCTTAACTACGACATTTGTACCATATAAACCCTCCCCACTTTCATCAGAAATCTTACCCGTTACAGTGCCAGTTTGAGCCATAGCACTATTAACAATAAGTCCGAAACCAATAAAGATAATTAGTTTGTATAAATTATTCATTTTGATAAATTTTTGAAGTGTAAATATAGAAATTTTTTATGAAATGATAAATAGAATTTATAAATCTAAAAATCAATTAAATAAAAATAGAATCTTCGCTGATATTTGTTCAGTCGGCTTTAGATATTTTTCAGAATAATTACACTTATTGAAAGAAAACATCGATAAAATAGGAAATCGAACTTTTAGATTATTCGACGATAATAAATTTTTTATTATAAATTTCCCCATCATTAGTTCCATTCCAAGAATAATCGAATTTTTCGGGTAAATACTTGCCGTCACTCATTTCAAAATGATCAACGGAAAGCACAGGATTTAAAATTTCTAAATAACTAACAACATCATCAACGCCGTCTCCATTATTAAAAACTGAAATTTTCCCACCATCAGCATACCCTGATGGAATCCATTTTGCATCGTGCTGCAATTTAAATTTCCTATTCGACTCATCACCTTGTCCATAATTTTGCGGATTCCCCCATCTAAAAACTACATCAACACCCTTGTTAAAATTCCCACCTGTATGGCTAGATACTTCTTCACTTGTAGTACTATGGTCAATAATAAATATTTCATTAAAATGTCTAAATGAAACAAGAATTAGATCAAGATCTGGATTATAATCTACAGAATTAAAGTGAGTATAATCAACCTATTGACCATTATTTACGTTTAAATCAAATAATTCAGGATGATCAGCCACAACACCATATTTTGGTTTTGTATCGTCGAAATTTTGAATATAGTGTTCTGAGAACTTCCACTGCCAAACGATATTAGCCTCATTAGTTCCAACTGGTTGAAGTTCAACAATTCTGTCAATTCTAAGATTTAAGCCTATTAAAGCATGATTTCTGCCAAGTGCAAGTGCTTGAGCAGCCGTAAAACGTTCTGCCACTATACATAGTATATTTCCATTTGGTAAAGGCTATATATCATGATGCTGAGGAAGATTATTATCGTCCATAGCATAAGTCCAGATTACATTATTATTCCAGTCTCTAATTTGCAATGAATCTTGACCAGCTCTTAAAATATTTCCATTTTCTAAAATATAACATGTTAAGCCTGGGTTCTCATTAAATTGCCATTCATTTATTAATTCACCACAATTATTTATTAATACGGAAGTATTATTACCTTCTGGCGTATATAAAGTATATCCTTCAGTTGCATTTCCAGAATTATAAATAAGTCCAACAGTAGGCTCTTGCGCATTGATAAAATTAACAATTAAGAAACTTCCAAAAGTTAATAATAATGTTTTAAATAGCATACTAATTTTCATGTAAATATTTTTTGTCAAAGCACAATATTAAATATTTTTCCAATATAGACAATTATTATATTGAATAAAGGATCCAAATCAGTCAAACTATTTTGGAACAATTAATGAGAATGCACATTTTACTCAATAATTTTCACAAATACAGCTTGCACAAAGAGGTCATTATATGCTGCCGCCACAGTGTAATCCTTTATTTGCAAAGTTATTTCTACGGATTCATGTTTTGAACAAATAGTCTGCTGCTCTATTGAAAGCTGCTTATAAAGTTCATCTTCATTTTCAAACTTAATCCACATAAAGAAAGGTTTTTCATTATTATTCACAATTAAAATTCCATTTTTACCTTTAGCTTTGTTTGGTGTAAAAATCAAATTATCTGCTTTAGTAAGTGTTCCAGTTAATTCAATTTTGCCATCCAATTTATAAATGAATTCTTGTTTATTTGTGTACTTATACTCAGAACATTTCAATCCCCAATATTTTTCTCCAAGTTTAATATCTTCAACAGCGATTTTTACAATTTCCGTATTCTTATTTTCTAAATTTGCATTACTGCTAATAAAAACATTTTTGGTTTTACATCCAAAAAGACTTATCACGACAACAAGTAATATCAATAATCTGGTCTGTGTGTTTTTCATTATTTAGTTTAAATTAGTTTTATTTGGCTCCAATTATCTCCTCAGCCATTAGATAACCATGAGCAGTTGCGTATATTATTGATCTTGTTGCGCCTGAGCAATCGCCAACAAATTTCAGATTATCATATTTGTTATTATCCAATGCATTAGAATAGAATTTTATTTCTGGGGCATAAACGAGGTTATCTGGATTTGCAATACCAGGAACTATTTCATTTAAGACTTCGATAAATTCGATTATACTTTCCATAATACGTCTTGGGAAAGCAAGATTTATATCGCCGAGAATATATTTTTCGGGTTCGAGAGTTGGCAATACACGATAAAGATTTTTTGTGCGTTTTGAGTTTTTAAAATGGCTATACGTCTGAAGGAGAACTTTATTATCGCCAGCCAGAAGATTTGACATTTTAGCTATATAAGAGCCATAACCGATTGGATCATTAAAAGGTTCTGTTAGTTTGATGGTAACAAGGATTGCAAAATTTGTGTTTTTGCTTTTTCCTTTAAATTTAGCGTGCCCGTTAACGGTTGTAAAGTCTTCGTAGTTCTCTGTTACTACATATCCGCTTGGATTATTACAAAATGTACGAACCATATAACCGGTTTTGCTTTTGTATCGAATTTTAAACTCGTACATTTCTTTATTAAGCTCATCAACAATATGATTTGGGACTTCGTATCTAATTCCCAAGTCAACTTGTGTGTTGTCAGTTATAAGCTCGGGGTAATCGCCAATAATACGTTTAACTAGCTTATGCCCACTACGTCCAACAGCGACAATAACCTTATCGAAAACTTCGCCATTACTAAGTTTTATATTCCCATCGAATTTTTCCACTTGAGTAATTTCCTCACTAAAATGGAAATGCACATTTTTGTATTTCTTGAAGTCTTCGAATATGCTATAGAGTACATCTTTAAGTTGGTCGGTGCCTATATGGTAAAAGTCGGCAGCAATTGGCTGAAATCCTTTAGCATAGAATTCTCGGTAATACTTTTCGTTTCTAAATGAGTGGCCAGTTTCGACTGTGTTACTGTCGGTATGACTAATATAATAATCAACGAGTTTCTTTTGTAATTCAGTATTTATGTACATGTCTCCACCCATTTCGGAAGAAACAAAAAGTTTTCCGTCAGCACGAATACCGCTAATGCTGGAAGAATATATATCTTTACTTTTCTCGAAAACATGAATTTCAAAATCGTGTTCTTTAATTTTTTCGATGAAACCTATGGCTGCAGCTCCAAATCCGACAATTGCAATTTTCTGTGGCATTTGATTTAATAAATGTTAGTTTATGAATTCAAAGATAGAAAAAAATGTTTGAATATGAGTTGAGGGTTTGTTTTTGTCACGAAGTTTGCGACAAAACGCAAACTTCCCGCCAAAAACAGATCTCTTTTTTTGTCACAACCACGGGTGGCGCTTCGTTTGATGATTT
>JBBQCZ010000101.1:0-14894 GCA_038319215.1 Bacteroidales bacterium
TTAGTTCTGATAAATACTCTAAACAGTCTTCATCACTCTGAAACCGTCTGTGAAATTCAATTGAATTCAACCCCATATATAAACCTTTTTCCATTTGGTAAAGGTACTAAAAGTCCTGCGCTCTAAGCGCCTATACCAATAGTTTTAAATTGTTTGAAAAGCAAATATATAAATTAATTATGAAACTGAAAGCTTTTTTCAAAAAAAAAATCAAGTCAAGATCTTTTTTTTAAAACTGGCCATTTTTCTGGTACTGGATCATGCCCGTGAGTTCCCCATGGGTTGCAGCGTAATATACGCCACGTTCCTAGTATTAATCCTTTTATCGGGCCATGCTTTTTAAATGCTTCAATGGTATAGTTAGAACATGTTGGATAATGTCGACAGTTTGGAGCAAACATTGGCGAAATTACCCATTGGTAAATTTTTACCAATAAAATAAATGGAGAAGATAGTATTGTTTTTATTACATCACCGACTTTCATAAATGCAAAATTAAATTATTTTTATGTAATAAATATTATATCTGCAATAATTGCAAACAAACTTAATTGAGAATAGTTTTTATCGATTAACTATTTTTTTTCAACGATAAAATTTAGCTTTAAAAAAATAAAATTACTATTTCAAAAAACGAATCGTCTCAAAAAGTGAAACTTGTACAATCATTACGAGAATTGATTTTCAAATGTTTTTTAGTTTTTTTTATCGGACAACAATGATTTTTTTTATCAATTCTTTTTATATTTGTACATAAGATTAAAACCTAAAAGTAAATCATGAATACAATAATAAGAGGTTATAGCTTAATTAAAGAAGTTTGCTCCAACAGTTTGTTTAAGACTTACATTGCAGAACATTCGGTTCTGACTGGTCAAACTTTGCGCGTGACTATATTAAATGAAACCATTTTAGAACATTCTGAGGTTAAATCAGAATTTAATTCAGCTGCATTTAGATTAAGTTTTGCAGAACATTCAAATATCGTTAAAAATAACGATATGATTGAAGAAAATGGAGTTTATGCAATTTTATCAGAGAATATTCCCCTAAATTCTTTTGCTAATGCATTACCTGCTGCTTCGTTTGATGAGAAAAAAGAAATGTTTGATAAAATTTTAGAAGCTTTGATTTACTTAAATGATAGGAAAATTTATCACGCATCATTATCGGTTGACAATCTTTATATCGATGAACAAAGAAATCCAAGAATCTCAAATTATGGCTTTGCTGAAATATTTTTAAAACTAAGGGAACCCGATTTTCGTGAAATTGTACTTACTAATTTAAAGTATTTAGCACCCGAATTATTGTCAATAGGTGCAGCGGTAGGTGAAAAAGCTGAAATTTATTCAGCCGGAAGACTGTTGAATTATCTTTTTGCAAATTCAACTGAAGAGAAGTGCTTTGCCGCAATAACACAAATTGTTCGTAAAAGTACAGATTCTAATCCCAATAAAAGATACAGAAATGTTAAAGATTTATTGACAGATTTTAGAAATTGTGAAAACCTAGTTATAACTGATGATCATAAAATGCCAGAGCAGAATACTGAAAAAGTTTCAATACCTGCAGATGTTTCACCACCAAAACAAACAGCAAATCAGCAAGTAAATACGAAAGAATCTGTACGAAATGTTTTTAATATTGTAAACGAAATAGAAGATTCTAAAAAACCAGAGCAAAATTCAAATCAAGCGAATTTTAAAGCAACAGTACCGAATGAAAACACTTCTGAACGAAATACAGGCCAACGCACTAATAATCAAAGTGACTATAATAAAACAAGAGAAGCAATAAAACAAAACTCTGTTCCTAATACTGGCATTCCTAACAAATCTGTAAATACCAGTGACGTTATTGTATTTGGTGTATTATCAATAATTTTCGGATTTATATTTTCTTTCGTAGGATTAGTGCTTGCAATAATTGGCTTTTCTAGGGCATCCAATAACAAAAAAAAGGTTTTGTCTTTGAAAAGAAATTTTTCGCAAAGTGAAGGGAATCCTCAAAGCATTGGTATCGTTTTGTGCGTAATAGGACTAATAATATCGATTGGAAAAAGTCTTGTATTCTTAGGAAATATGTTCAATTAACCTGTATGGGACTGTAATTTGCTCGATAAAATTACATTTTGTAATGGTTTAAAGTGCTTTCGAGATAGTGGAAATTTTGTAAAATCAACATCAAGTATCTCATTTATTGTTGCACTGTATTTTTTCAAAAATAGGGTTATTGAAGCTGAAGTAACAGGAGGATTCATATAAACAGCTACATTATTACCAATTAGTTTTTCTTTGTTTGCAATTGTTCTCTTAACTGCATTTTCAAGTTTATTTAGATAAATTTCGGTTCGTAAAACTTCATCCGAGATTACACTTTTATGTTTTGAATTGGTTTCACTCGATTTTACACTTAAGTCAGATTCTATAAACTCAAGATACTCTTCCTCAATTGTTATTAATTGTCCAGTATTTATTGAGTTTAAGTTATACGCATAAATTGCAGCATTCTCAACAATGTGCTGAAGTCGAGGCAGGTCGGAACTGAAATTTTTTAAAGACTCAATACATTCATCTGTAAAAATAAAACTCCTGCCATATTTTATCGATAGTCCCGAAATAAAGTTCTGAGCAAGTACAACAGTATTTTTATGATGTTCTGCGGATAATTGTTTTAGCTTTTCTTTATAAACCTTTACAGAGTCAATAGTACTTTTGGTTTTATGGGTAAAAGACCTAAAAGCTTTCAAATCATCTTGCGCTTGATTTAAAACAGAAACTCCTGACTTGTATAAGATATTGGCTATAAGCGTTTTGTTATCAGTATTTAAAGAGATTCTTCCAGCTTCAATGCCAAAAATACCCAAATCTGGTCTTAGAAAAATATAAACAACATCATTCTCTTTATCGTATATCGATCCAAAGCGCATGCTAAGTACCAAATGATCATCTTCATTACTAATGCTAAATTGAATATTACGTTGCCCTGAAAGGCTTGCCGCTTTAAGTATATCTGGATTTAATTCCCAACTATAAGGGTTTTTCTTCGCCTTTCGGATGTCAATAGCTGTACTTAAATCGTCATCGTCTAGAATTTCTAATATCGTTAATTCAGAATTTTTGTAATCAGCTCTATAAAGGCGGGTGCCTTCTGCTCCAAAATACACACACATATCGGCTCCTGATGGTATCAGAGAGGATAGATGTTTTATTAAAACAATCCCTGGCTCTTTAGCGAAAGAAAATTCCAATTGATTAAGTTTAAACTACACAAAATTAAACTATTTAATTTAATTAAGCAAATAAATTTTTAACTAAATTAAGTGCTTAATGAATATTCTAAAATTGATATTAAGCTTAACTTAACTCTACCTATTGTGCAATGGGCGATATTTGTACAATTAGAATTTATTAAAGATTTTAATTAAACAAATAATATTAAGGAACAACTAAAAAATAATTAACTATGGAAACTAAAAATTTTGTATTTATAAACTCTGATTCATTAAAATTTTGCTCACCTAAACTGAAAAAAGAAGTTTTTTTTGAAGAAAAAGCAGTGCGAAATCTTAACCCAACAATTATTGCACTGATTATTCGGGAAAGCCTCGACGAACTTGAATTGTCGGATAGAAATATTGTTTTGGTACTTGGATCTGAGTATCTTCAATGCTCCGAAAAAATAACTTCTCATGTAAAAAAGACACCAAATCAGGAATTTAGTGTGAATAATACGAAAATTCATGTTTTAAAGACATCTTCAGTTATGGACGATTTTATTATTAGCCGGCAGACTAGATTTATTTGTGATGGCAAAACTGTAAATAATTTTGAAGCCTTACCATTATTGCAAAAATACTTTGAAACCCGCCTATATACTGAGTTTGATTATTCTTTTATTTCTGGTTTATTAGAGAGTTTAAGTAAGAATGATATAGAGGTGAACAGCATTATGCCTTTCGAATTTTTAATTTCAGCACAAGCGGGACGTCAGGATATTTTAAATAAGCAAATTTTCTTAAGTTATAGGAATAAGGAAACCATTGCAACTGTATGTGAGAATGGAGTTGTCGTGAAAAATATTGCTTATGCGTTCGGTATGCATAAAGTTGTAGAAGATGTCAGTAATCACTTTAATGTTTCGTTTATTACTGCAAATAAATTAATAAATATGTATGGATTTGTGTTCCTACCAAAGAATTATCTAAATTATGTTATCGATGTTCCGATTTATGCTAAGGTATATCAACACATTGCCTTAACTGATCTTACATACTGTATTAGAGAATCATTGAAAGATATTTTTAACGGAATATTATCAAATTTATCTGCTAAAATCAGCGATTTTGAATTTTCTTCAAATTTCATTTGTGAAACATCGCTAAATGTTAATGGAATGGGAGAGTTGTTAGGATTAATTTTAAATCGCGACTTAGAATTTACTTTATTTAAAGATTATGAATATGCCAATCTATTAAATACTTACAATAGTTTAATTGAAGTAGACATTGAATCTTTAAAAATGTCAATAAAACCAGAAATAATTATTCCAATAGAAAATCACGACCAACCAGCATTTATGGATAAATTAACAAATTTGTTTAATTCAAGGATAAAACCTTTTCTTCTTGAGCCAGAAGTTTAAGACTCCGGCATAACAAGAATAAAACCGCTACCATGGATGTTATTTATTTGGATATTATCATCATCCTTAAAATATTTCCTAAGTTTGGTGATATATACGTCCATGCTTCTTGCGTTAAAGTAGTTATCGTCGCCCCAAATTTTTCTTAATGCTTCGTTTCTGTCCAGCACCGTATTTTTATTAAGGATTAGTTCTTTTAATAAATCTGCTTCTCGAGGTGTAAGTCTATTTGATTCGTCTGGGCAAGCTAATGTGCGAAGTTTTGTATCAAAAATGAATTTGCCGATTTTGATTTTATCTTCCATTGGAGATTTTCCGCCAGCGTTTCTACGCAATATTGCTTTAATCTTAACAAGTAAAACATCAGAGTCGAAAGGTTTAGTTAAATAATCATCTGCACCTGCTTTAAAGCCTTCCAACACATCGTCTTTAAGCGATTTAGCTGTCAAAAAGATAATTGGAACTTTTTTATTTATTTTTCTAAATTCTCTAGCAATCGTAAAACCATCGACGTTTGGCAACATAACATCGAGAATACATAAATCATACTGATTTTTTGTGAAAGTTGGAACGGCATCCTTGCCATCACTAACAAGTTCGACTTCAAAATCATTCATTTCTAGATAAGATTTAAGAACGAAACCGAAGTTAACATCGTCTTCAACAAGTAATAACTTTTCTTTATTCATATTGGTAGTTTTAGAGTTGTTTAGGTAAATAACATATGATATTGTAAATTGTTTTTTTAAGTTTATTTTAAAGGAAGAGAAACAGTAAATGTACTACCTTTTCCCGGAGTGCTTTTAGCAGTTATAATTCCCTTGTGAGCTATAACAATTTCGCGAGCGTAGTTTAAGCCTAATCCAAATCCTTTAATATTATGCACATTCCCAGTGTGAGCACGGTAAAATCTGTCAAAAATTTTACTTATTACATCTTTATTCATACCAATTCCTTTATCTTCAATCGAAATATTGAATTTGTCTGCCTTAATATATGTTGTTACTGTAATATCAGGGGTTTCATGAGAATATTTAATTGCGTTGTCTAGCAGGTTGCTGATTACATTATTCATTAAATCTCTGTCAATGTTAATAAAAACATCATCAGAACAAATATTAAGTTTAACATTACCACCTTTTTCTGAGACAACAAGTTCTACGTTATTTACTGCATCACTAACTAAATCGTTGATGCTTTCTTTTTGCTTTTTAATTTCAAGGTTTTGTTTATCTAAAACAGCCATTTGTAGAACTTGCTCTACATGGTGATTCATTCTGTTTGTCTCTTGTGAAATTATATCAAGCATATTTCCCATTGCCACTGGATTTGCCTGAGTTTTTTCATTTTTGATAGCTGCAGCTGCCAATTTTATAGTGGCTATAGGAGTTTTAAACTCATGTGTCATATTGTTAATGAAATCGTTTTTAATTTCACTTAGTTTTTTTTGTCTGATTAAAGCATATAAGCTAATTCCAAATGTAATAATAAAGATTAATGTTAACAATACCGATGTTGCAAGTTGCGCATAAATTGATTCGAGAGCATATCTTTCCTTATTAGGGAAGTCAACCAATAATACATCTGGATTAGAAAAAAGACTACCTGGTGTCATATTAAACTTATAGCATTCTTCTGCCCTTTTTATGTCAAAACTACCAGAACTTAATTTTATTTTATTATTGTCATCTGTAATTGCAAATTCAAAATCAAGGTCTAATCCTAATGATACAAGCGATTTTTCTAAAATCTCAGAAACTGTAGTTGATTTAAATCTTTGCTCGATTGGAATTTGACGTTGCATATATTCTGTTTCCAATTGCATAACAATTTGGTCAAAGGCCATTTGTTCATCATTAAATTGTTGATACATGTATGATTCTACAGCTGAAATATCCGTAAATCCAGAATAAAATGAATAAGTCATTTTGTCGTTACCAGCACCAGGATATGAATGGATTTGGATTTGCATTCCATTTTCTGAAACTTGAGAAAATGTTTGATTTAGTCCTAATTGAGCTAAATATGGATCAACAGGAAAAATACTATCGGTGCATTTATTATTCTGATTTAGTCTATCATAGACAAAAAATACAGCATCATGTTTTTGTAGTGTAACCAAGGTTCTCGAAATAGCTTCACTAACTCCGCGATCAATCATTTCTTTTGACTTATTGTAAGCATTGATAAGATGAACAGTTTGCATAGTTATAATCAGCAATAGAGATACTGCCATTAGCAAAACTATGCCGGTTACCATTCTTTTCTTTTTCATAAGGCAAATATAAGCATAGTATTTATTGTTTATTAGTGGTATTAACTTTTTATTAACGTAGTTTAACTTTCCTTAAACAATAAGACTGATAAAAAGGCCGTTATTTTGTAAACAATTTAGAAACATAGCTGTTTAACAACTGTATTCTAAATAATACTCTCCTTTAAATAACAATGCTTAATTTGGAAAATGTCCCGTCTCCCCGGCGGGACTTTTCTTTTTTATTTTTCTTTTTTTAAATTGACAAATTATAATCGTGGTAATTTAACAAGATACTGTGAGAAACTTCTGTGCAAGATTTGAAATTTTTTACTACTTTTGCAAATAAAAAAATGACAGACAATTTAAGATATAATCAACGCGGAGTTTCAGCCTCAAAAGAGGATGTACACAATGCTATTAAAGATATTGATAAAGGTCTGTTCCCTAAAGCATTTTGTAAAATTATACCTGATATTTTAGGTAAAGACGACGAATATTGTAATATTATGCATGCCGATGGTGCTGGAACAAAATCATCTTTGGCTTATATGTATTGGAAAGAAACTGGCGATTTGTCGGTTTGGAAAGGAATTGCAATTGATGCGATTGTGATGAATATTGATGATTTACTTTGTGTTGGAGCTACTGATAATATATTATTGTCTTCAACTATTGGCCGAAATAAAAACTTAATTCCTGGCGATGTGATTTCTGCAATTATTCATGGTACCGAAGAATTTTGTCAGCAAATGAATAGTCTAGGCGTAAATATTACTCTCACAGGCGGCGAAACTGCTGATGTTGGCGATTTGGTTCGTACAATAATTGTTGACTCCACAGTTACTTGCCGAATGAAACGCTCGGATGTTATTACAAATGAAAAAATTGCTGCAGGTGATGTTATTGTTGGTTTATCATCATTTGGAAAATCAAATTACGAAGATTTTTATAATGCCGGTATGGGCAGCAATGGTTTAACTTCGGCAAGACATGATTTCTTTGCAAAATATTTAGCAGAAAAGTATCCAGAAAGCTTTGATAATAGTATTCCTTTTGATCTTGTTTATTCTGGAAATTATAAGCTTACCGATAAAATAGACGAGCCGTATTTTGATGCTGGAAAGCTTGTGCTCTCACCAACAAGAACTTATGCGCCCGTAATAAGTGAAATACTTAAGAACTATAGATCCGAAATTCACGGCATTATTCATTGTAGTGGTGGAGCTCAAACAAAGATTTTAAACTTTATTGACAATTTGCATATCGTTAAGGATAATATGTTTGAAATACCTTTGTTGTTTTCTTTAATTCAGCAACAAAGTAATACTGATTGGAAAGAAATGTACAAAGTTTTTAATATGGGACATCGAATGGAATTATATGTGCCAGCTGACATTGCAGAAAATATTGTTGCAATTAGCAAACTTTTTAACGTGAATGCAAAAATAATTGGAAGGGTTGAAGAATCTGATTCTAAAAAACTGACTATTAGATCTGATAAAGGTGAATTTTTTTATGAATAATGGTAAAAACCATGCAGGAATTTGATCATTAAAATAAAAAATAAAAACAAATCACAATTTTAAAATTAGAATTTGTGATTTTTAAATTAGTAATAAAAAATATAACATAAAGATTTTATGGCAAATAATTTAATTTTAGACAAATTGCAAGGTGTTAAAAGCAGATTTGTAGATGTAGGCAAACTGTTAACAGACCCATCGATTATGTCTGATATGGAGAAATATATTAAATTAAATAAGGAATTTAAAGAGTTGCAGCCAATTGTTGAAGCCTATGATGAATATGTTCTTCTAACTTCTAATATTGACGATGCAAGAAACATTCTGACTACTGAAAAGGATGATGAAATGCGTGATATGGCGAAAGCAGAACTTGACGATTTGATTCATAGGGTTGATCCAATGGAGGAGAAAATCAAACTTTTGCTTATTCCAAAAGATCCAGAGGACGATAAAAGTGCAATTCTTGAAATTCGTGCAGGTTCTGGCGGTGATGAAGCAAGTCTTTTTGCTGGAGAACTTATGCGTATGTATGTAAAGTATGCCGAATTAAAAGGTTGGAAAACTGAAGTTACAAGAGCAAACGAAGGTACTGTTGGCGGTTATAAGGAAATTGTTCTTAACGTTACAGGACATGGCGTTTACGGTATTTTGAAATATGAATCAGGTGTACATCGCGTGCAACGTGTGCCTCAGACTGAAACTCAGGGACGCGTGCATACTTCTGCGGCGTCTGTTGCCGTTTTGCCAGAAGCTGATGAAGTTGACGTAAAGCTAAACCCTGCAGATATTAAACGTGATGAGTTTTGTTCATCAGGACCTGGTGGACAGTCTGTAAATACAACTTATTCTGCTATTCGTCTTACTCACATTCCATCAGGAATTGTTGTAATTTGCCAAGATGAAAAATCAAAGCTAAAGAATCTTGATACTGCAATGAAAGAATTGAGAACAAGGTTATATAATCTTGAGTATCAAAAATATCTTGATGCAATTGCAAAAAAACGTAAAACAATGGTTTCAACTGGTGACCGCTCTGCTAAAATTCGAACATATAATTTCCCACAAGGACGCGTAACAGATCATCGTGTAAACTATACTGCTTATAATCTTCAAACTTATATGCTTGGCGATTTAGATGAATTAATAGATCAACTTATTATGGCTGAAAACGCTGAAAGACTTAAAGAAGCTGGTGATAACGATTAGTATTTCCAAAATTTATTTTTACTAATATGAAAAAACACACAAGAAATTGAGTGTTTTTTTTTGTTTCTATAATTATTTAAATGGGACAAGTAAAAGTATAATATAAACATTATAGGTTTTATTAAATTCTCTCAATATAACAATGATAGATCTTTTTCTTATTTTTCAGAAGTAAAACCATGATGTCCATATCCTTAAATCATAAATTTTATCAGAATAATAGTATTTGTTGAAAAAAAATCTGAAAATCATTTGTTTAGCATATAGTCTGTTTGTATATTTATGTTTTACAATTTATTATGGATTATTCAGATAACGGACAGTTAAAGTTAGCGCAGGAGTTTGTGCAGTTCACAAATAAGAACATTTTTTTAACTGGAAAAGCAGGAACTGGTAAGACTACTTTTTTGCGTAATTTACGTCATTCTACACCAAAAAGAACTGTAGTTGTTGCGCCAACAGGTGTAGCTGCAATAAATGCTGGCGGGGTTACTATTCACTCGTTTTTTCAACTACCATTTTCGCCATTTTTACCAGGTTTTAATACTGCTATGGCAGGTGGAGACCAAAAAGAAAATTCTCGTTTTACACATAAGTTGAATAGAAATAAAATTAAACTCTTGCGTAGTCTCGATTTGCTTGTAATAGATGAAATAAGCATGGTACGTTCGGATTTGCTAGATGCAATTGACGATGTTTTGCGTCGCTACCGACATAATGACAAGCCATTTGGTGGCGTTCAACTATTAATGATTGGGGATCTACATCAGCTAGCACCTGTTGTGAAAGACGATGAGTGGAATTTACTAAGAGAACACTATAAATCTGCATATTTCTTTAGTTCAAATGCTTTGCTTAAAACAGATTTTACAACAATTGAACTTAAGCATATTTATCGTCAGGAAGATGAGACTTTTATTGAGTTATTAGGCGAAATAAGAGAAAATAAACTTAGCGAAAAATCAATAAGTTTGCTTAATTCTCGCTATATTCCTGGTTTTAAACCCGACGAAAACGATGGCTATATCACATTAACAACTCATAATAATTCTGCGGCAAAAATTAATGAATCAAAGCTTGCTGAATTAAAAACTAAAATTAGAAGATTTAAGTCTACAGTTAAGAAGGATTTTCCAGAATATATGTTTCCTACCGAAAGTGAACTTGAGTTGAAGGTCGGGTCGCAAGTTATGTTTATAAAAAATGATTCATCATTCGATAAATTATATTATAACGGTAAGATTGGAAAAATTACTCGCTTCGAGGATGATTTGATTTTTGTTGAATGTGAAGGTGATTTTGAAGAAATTGCTGTAAAACCAGATGTCTGGGAAAATGTAAAATACACTTTAAACGAAGATACTAAAGAAATTGAAGAAGATGTAATTGGTAGTTTTGAGCAATATCCGCTAAAATTAGCATGGGCTATTACTGTTCATAAAAGTCAAGGACTTACATTCGAAAAAGCAGTAATAGACGTAAACGCAGCATTTGCTTTTGGACAGGTTTATGTAGCTTTAAGTCGTTGCAAAACATTGGAAGGATTAGTCCTGATTTCAAAAATTAATTCAAACGGTATAAAAACAGATTCAACAATAAAAGAGTTTAATCAGAATGCGGAGACAAACCGACCTGATGATGAAAAACTTCGCGAGTCAATGATAATGTATCAGCGAGAGTTAATTTTAGACCAATTTGATTTTCTTTCGATAAAAAAATTGTTCTATACAGTTAGAAAAACTTATAATGAAAATTCTGCAAAATTTTCTATCGATTACCAAGGATTTTTCGATGAAATGAATAGACGAGCAATTAGTGAAATTTTTGAGATAAATGACAAATTTGTACTTCAACTTAAATATCTATTTCAGCAAGATATATTACCTACTGAAAATACACAACTATTAGACCGTATAAAAAAAGCAGCACAATATTATCTTGACAAATTAAATTCGATATATGTACAAAAGTTTGTAGATGTGTACTTCGATTCAGATAATAAAGAAATTAAAAAGGATATAGCTGCAATCATTGAAAAGTTTGATTTAGCTGTTGCTCAAAAACTCGCAAGTCTTGAAGTGTCGTCGCAAGGTTTTGAAACAATAAAATATCTTAAGGCTGTTGCCGATGCCGAACTAGATTTTAAAACAAAGTTTAATAAGAAAACTGTATTTATAAAAGAAGGCACTAGCACAATAACAAACAAAGATTTATATGCAGATTTAAACGCATGGCGTAAGTCTATTTCTGAGGATTCTAACATGCCAGTTTATATGGTATTGCCGCAAAAGACTCTTGTGGAAATTGTCGCAAAGCTCCCCGCTAACCTTAAGCAATTGGGAAAAATTAAAGGATTGGGAAAGGTCAAGATTTTACAATTTGGCGAAGACATTATTGAAATAATTGACTCATACTGTGAGCGGGCAGGAGTAGAACGTGATGCTACTGAAATAGAAGAATTAAAACCAAAGAAAGCTGCAAAAACTGATACAAAATTAGTTAGTCTTGAACTTTTTAAACAGGGCAAAGGACTTAATCAAATTGCTTTGGAGCGTGGCTTTGTAGAGTCAACAATATTCACACACCTTTCGTATTTTGTTCTAAAAGGAGAACTTGAGGCAGAAGATTTAATTCCAATCGAGCGAATTTCGGAAATGAAAGAATTTATTCGTGAGAAAAATACAGTATCATTACGTGATTTAGTAGTCGCCTCAGAAGGTAGATATAGTTATAGTGAGCTAAGGTTTATACTTGAATTAGTAGCAAATTAAAAACGTTTAACGCATTTAAAATCAATTAGTTAGGTTCTTTCGACTTTTCAGTAGAACCTATTTGCCGGAATTTAAACTTTAAAATTTTGCAATCTCTAATAATATAGAGTGCCAGCATCATCTGGAATTTGCAACTCAGTATTGCCAGGAACAAAACCATCCATTTTTGGTAACTTCGATTTTTTGATTTTATAATCTTTATGATCAGCAATTACATATTCCTCAATTTTAACATCATCACATTCATCAGGGGCTAAGTCGTATGAAAGGTCGCCTGTATTTAAATTATAAATGTAAGTTTCCCAAGCTTGGCAAGCTCTTCCAAAATCAATAACAGCCTTGGTAAGTTTAAATTCTTTGTCAATTAATTTGTAGCTGTGGTTGTAATACCACTTTTCTGAAGCGCCACCCATGTGAGTAATAAATATTTCTTCTTTATCAATTGTTATTCCATCAAAAGAATCACCCATAGTACCACCAGATTTGGATTCCATAACAGGTCCGTTTAGTTTTTTCCATAACATCCATTCATCTTTTTCCTTTTTGCAAATATAAATGTCGCGAATATTTCCATATTCATTTTCTTGATCTGTATTATAAACAAATACGGTTTCATTAACACCATCGCCGTCGAGGTCTCCTTCGGCCTTAGCTAAAAGATCATAATTATCGGGAATTTCAAGCTTTGTTAATTCTGTTTTGTCAGAATCAGAAATTTTTGTTTTGCTTTCAGAGCATGCGAAAATAGCAGAAGCAGTTACAATTACTAAAATGATATTTGCAATTTTTTTCATATTTATTGAATTTATTCACCAATTATTTTTATTAATACTTTTTTGCGTCTATTGCCATCAAATTCACCATAAAAAATTTGTTCCCAAGGACCGAAATCAAATTTACCTTCGGTAATAGCAACAACAACTTCGCGACCCATGATTGTACGTTTTAAGTGCGCATCGCCATTATCTTCATATGTGTTGTGACGATATCGGTCATGTGGCTTTTCTGGAGCTAAGTTCTCCAACCATTCTTCAATATCTTGATGAAGTCCAGGTTCATCGTCATTAATAAAAACACTAGCAGTAATGTGCATTGCATTTACAAGGCACAAACCTTCTTTAATTTGACTTTCTTCGAGGCACTCATTAACAGCAGAGGTAATGTTTATTAATTGTCTGCGATGTGGAATGTCGAAATAAAGTATTTTTCTAAATGATTTCATATTTTGTCAATCTATTTTGTTAATTCTGAGATTATTGTGTCTATTTTTAACTGTAATTCTTTTGTCATTTGTTCATATTCGCTGCGACTACTAATCTTATCATGAACACTAACATAAAACTTTATTTTTGGTTCAGTTCCCGATGGACGGACTGTAATTTTTGTTCCGTCAATTAAATCAAACTGAAGAACATTCGATTTTGGCAACATAATGTCGTATCGCAAATCACTTATTTTGTCAATAGTCTTACTTTTTTCAAAATCATGAACCAAGGCTACTGTTGAACCAGCAATAGAATCAGGCGTTTCGTTACGGAATTTTTCCATCATCAACTGAATTTCTTCTAGTCCACTTTTGCCAGTCTTTGTAAGAGATTTTAGTCCTTCAAGATAGTAACCAAATTTTACATAAATGTCGAGAAGTAAATCATACAAAGTTTTACCTTGAGATTTTGCCCAAGCCGCAGCTTCTGCAACAAGCATACAAGACATTACAGCGTCTTTATCACGAACAAATTCACCAGCAAGGAAACCATAACTTTCTTCTCCGCCACCGATAAACTTAGTCTCTCCGTAATTCTTCTCAATAATATCTGCAATATATTTAAAGCCTGTTAAAACATCGTAACATTTTACCTTGTAAAAATTGGCCATTTCTACTAATAATTCAGTGGTAACAATAGTTTTAACAATGTATTCTTTTCCTTTTATTTTTCCTTTTTTACTCCATTCTTCTAGTAAATAGTAAATAAGTATAGAAGCAGTTTGGTTTCCATTTAGTAATAAATATTCACCGTCGGATTTCCGCACAACAATACCTAAACGGTCGCCATCAGGATCGGTTCCCATAACAATGTCAGCACCAATTTCTTTAGCTTTTTGCACTGCCATAGCTAAAGCGGCAGGCTCTTCAGGGTTTGGAGAAGCTACTGTTGGAAAGTTTCCATCAGGAATCGCTTGTTCTTCGACTATATTTATATCGTTGAAGCCAATCGCACGCAAGGCTCTTGGTAAAATGTCAACTGTGGATCCATGAATAGGAGTAAAGACAATTTTTAAAGCTGTAGTTTTGATTATTTCAGGATTTAAGCATACACTTGTTAATTCATTAATATATGCTTTATCTAATTCTGCTCCCACGATTTCGACATTTTTCATATCATCGTCGAACTTAACATTGGCAACATCAGAAATTTTGCGGACTTCCTCAATAATTCTAGTGTCGTGTGGATCAATAATTTGACCACCATCTTGCCAATACACTTT
>JBBQCZ010000102.1:0-14654 GCA_038319215.1 Bacteroidales bacterium
TACAATAAGGATTGCAGGCTCTGGCGATGTTGAAGCCTTTGATTTATTCACAGAAACAACTTTTGTTGATATTTCAGGCAGTGGCGACACATTTGTTTGGGTAGAAACTCTTCTCGATATTTTTATTTCTGGCAGCGGTAATGTAACTTACAAAGGAAACCCACAATTAAATATCGACGGCTCAGGGTCTGGAAACGTAATCTCGTGGAAATAAAATAATTTAACTAAAACAATAAAAAAGCCATGAAAATAAGTAAATCAATATTAACAACTTTAATACTTTCCTTGTCAACAGTATTTCTGCTTAGTTTTAGAGTTCAGGAATGCCCGAAAAGCAAACCAGAGTCAATTTCAAAAAAAGAAGCTTTGAACTTAATCAAAGATATAAAGACAAATTGTACATGCCATATCGGCGCAATAAAGCGAATAGAGGTTTACACAAAACACTCCTCTGCCAATTACATCAATTTTGTTGTTTACACTAGGAAAGCAGCAAATTGTGGCGCTCACACAATGCTTTATGTTAAACTAGCCAAAGAGACCTCAAGACTTAAAGTAGAAAATAAGTTGTTAATTAGATTGGCGGATATTGTTGAGTTACCAAATATGGGAATTGATGTTTTTGATGAAGTTTTAGCGGCTGCGGTTGAAGCAAATACAGACGAGAAAATAGCTCTTGTTAATGAAACAATTGATAATTTATTAAAACAAAACTAACAACAATACTAATAGGCTCCTTTTTAACGATCGACAAATATATTATATTTTTGTCGGTCGTTGTTTTAATTGGACATTTGTAAAGATAGTCTATATGTTAAAATCAAGCCTGAAAAACAATTCATATTTCACATATACAAGAACTCTTCCGCTATAAAACTGTTATTAATGCAATTAAATGTATGATTTTTGTAAATTTGCATCAAACTTAATTTATGAAACGGTTTTTATTTACAATATTACTATCTATAGTCCTTATTGGAACTGTTAAGTCGGCATATATTCTAATACCGATGGACGACACTCAGAAAGATCACCTTAAAGCTTACGGAATAACATACTGGACCTTACAAAACGAAGTTGAAGCATGGTGGTTATTAAACTACAGAGGTGGCAGTTTTCTTTTATTCTTCAACAAAGACATAGAAAAAGAATGTATTTTGCGTGGAGTATCTTACGAAGTAATTGCAGATGGACAAAAGAACAATATTTTCAATGAAATTTCGGCTCCATCAGTAAATATGGATGCTATAAAACTTGAAAAAGTTCCTAAAATTGCAGTTTACTCCCCTCCTTTTTCGCAGCCGTGGGACGATGCCGTAACGCTTGCTCTTACATACGCTGAAATTCCATACGATATTATTTATGACCGTGAAATTATAAATGGAGAACTTGCAAATTACGACTGGCTTCATTTACATCATGAGGATTTTACCGGTCAATATGGCAAATTCTATGGTGCTTACGGAAGAATGCAATGGTATCGTGATAATCAAAAATCTACCGAAGAAGAAGCTTTATCGATGGGATTTAATAAAGTTTCTCAATTGAAACTTGCAGTTGCTCAAACAATAAAGGCTTATGTGGCAGAAGGTGGATTTCTTTTTGCGATGTGCTCTGCTACCGATTCATTTGACATAGCTCTTGCTGCTGAAGGAGTAGATATTTGCGAATCGATGTTTGACGGCGATCCTGCCGATCCAGATGCTCAATCTAAACTAGATTATTCAAAGTGTCTTGCATTTACAAATTTTACACTAGTGAGAAATCCAATGGAGTATGAATACTCTGACATTGACGTTACAAATACAAAAAAGGCAAGTAACAACGACGACTTTTTCGTATTGTTTGAATTTTCTGCAAAATGGGATCCAGTTCCTACAATGCTTTGCCAAAGCCACACTAATATGGTACGTGGATTTATGGGACAATCAACTGCTTTTAACGCTGATTTGGTAAAATCAAATGTATTAATTATGGGAGAAAACAAAGCAGCAGGCGAAGTGAGGTATATTCATTCAGAATACGGCAAAGGAATGTGGACATTCTATGGTGGCCACGATCCAGAAGATTATAGACATTATGTAGGTGATGAAAAAACCGATCTTTCGCTTTATCCGAACTCTCCTGGGTATAGATTAATACTAAACAATGTACTTTTCCCAGCAGCAAAAAAGAAAAAGTTAAAGACTTAGGTGTTTGATTATATTTTCACCTTAAAACTAAAAATTTTAATACTAGTTTCGTACAAAATACTAAATTCATGGAAAACAACAAAGACATTACCCGCGAAAATATTATCACCGCTGCGGGAATAGCCTTCAGCAAATTCGGATTTAAAAAGACGACCCTTGATGACATTGCTACTTTTACTAACGTAAGCAAAACAGGTATTTACTACTACTTTAAAAATAAAGAAGAAGTTTTTAATGAAGTAATAAAAAAAGAAGCTGAAAAAATGCAACTTCAACTTTCAGAGGCTGTGAATCAAGAAAACACTCCTACCGATAAGATATTTACTTATGTGCATGTTAGAATGTCATTACTAGACAAGGTGAGTAACTTTTACTCATCATTTAGAAACGATCTTATGGAGCATCTACAGACAATCAATCAAAACAGAGCCGAATTCGACAAAATTGAAATCCAAATACTAAGCAATATACTAAAAGAAGGCATAGAAAAAGATGATTTCGCCATCGAAGAAGTTGAAGAAACTGCAAAAGTGATTATGCTAACACTAAAAAGCCTTGAAATCCCGTTCTTTGGAAGTGTAAACCAAGAAAACTATGAAGTTTATCTTGACAAATTAATTACACTTATTTTGTACGGAATAATACCTCGTTAATAATGATAAAAATAACTCTGATAAGTTGCTTTATTTTAGTTTCAAGTATTTTTGTTTTTTCGCAAAATGCAGATGAATACTTTGACAAAGCCTGCACTTATGTAATAGAAGGAAATTACAATAAAGCAATTAAATTTTTCAACAAAACAATTGATGCAAATCCAGAATTTACATTTGCTTATATTAATAGAGCTAGTGCCTACACATTATTAGGGAAATATGAAAAAGCGATTGAAGATTTGAACGTTTACCTAAAATACGATGCCGAGAATCTAAGTGCTTTAGAAAGTCGTGGTATTTTGCTTTTGGAAACAGGAAATGCATCTGAGTCGAAACTCGATTTATTAAAAGCAGTGGAAAACGACCCTGAGAACACATATCTTAACTTCTACCTAGGAGTTGCAAACTATGAAACATCTGATTATTTAGTTTCTATTGACTTTCTAAAAGCTTATTTGGAGAGCAATCCTGATGAATGGGAATCTCAATATTATTTAGCTCTTTGTTATAAGGAACTGAATTCAAATAGTGAATCATGTATTTTTGCGAATAATTCGTATAATTCTTTATTAGCAGAACAAGAGGCTGGTTTAAAGAAACAAACTAAGCAACTTAAAGAATTAAAAGATATAATTAGTACTTGTGAAAAATAATTATTTGGGCTTACTCAACAACTATCTTATTGGTCACCAGAATCTCACCATAACTCATCCTCAAAAAATAAACTCCAGCATTTAAATCCGACACATCTAAAGTTATCGTATTGGTTTTCAAGTTATTAAGCTCTGTAATTATTTTACCATCGAGACTAATTATCTGAATTTTAGTAATTTCCATGTCTGCACTTACGGTGATATTATGATTAGCAGGATTCGGAAAAATACTTACATTGCTCTGTGCTTTTATAGGTAATGAAGAAATTAGAAAATCTCCCTGTACAAAGACACCGATTCCTGGCTGTAAAAATTTACCACAACCAGACTCGATTACTTTTACAGGTCTGAGCATATACCAATCATATTGTTGATATGAAAGGTCAACAAAATTCGCAGAATTAAGTGGTAAGGTTGTAATTCGGTTATAAATTCCAAACTCGGAATCGCTTTTATAGATGTGATAACCTAGAATATCAGTATCCAGCGAAGCTGTCCAGCTAAAAGAAGCATCTCCGTCCATATTCTGAATTACGAAATCAGAAGCTGGCTTTACCTGATATAAGCGAATTGTTGGATCTCCGTTATAACCAAAATGTGTTCTGTTCCACCAATCCTGAGTATCCCATTCTTGAGGTGCTTTTTCAATATTATTGTTGGTTGAATTATGATTCATCATCTCTTTAATCCCAAAACCAAAAGGCTCACCCATACAAGCCTGATAGAAATTATTAACTCCAGTTGTCGTCCAAATAGTTACCAAACATTTAGTATCTGAGGCTAGCAAAGCTCTGATTCTGCTGTAGATATAATTATTCTGTGGCACATCGTTATATCCAAAATAGCTTTGATCGCTAGTAAAAACAGTAGCATCCATTCCATAAGTATTCCACTCAGTAATTTCAGGAACACTTCCATTTTGCATATAAATTTTTAATGGTCCATTATTTTGCACCCATTGAGGATGAGGTGCTCCCGCAGTATTCTGATAAACATTTTCAGACTTAGAGATATTTGGAAGCGTTCTATAAGATCCATCATTTGAATTATTGAAACCGAAATAAAATCCAGATTTTTCGCCCATTTCAAAACCATTAGCAACATTTTTGTAATTGCTTAGTTTGTCGAGATACCTCTCTATCATCTGAATCTCTGTATCTGAATAATCATCAATATCTTCAAAATCGACTCTACCAAATGCCATTTCGATATCGGAAGTAAAAAAATCCTGATCCCACTTAAAGTCGCCAGGATAATTAATTGCTAAATCCGACTGTAATCCCCCCGGATTAAATGTTGCATCATCAGTATAGACGCCATCAATATCAGCATAATACCCATCAAAACCTCTAGCTCCTTTATTTTGATCGTGCCCATCTGGAGCTGTAACCGATGTCGATCCAGATCTCGGCATTGGCACATGACCCAGTATAAACAATACTTTTGGTTTATCATTTTCTGGTGCAGTATTGTAAATCTCAGATATCTGACTTCTAATGCCAACAACAGTATCCCCACTGTCCCAAGTATTTGCTTTAGGAACGATAACTTCATTCACAAACCAACCATCGCCAGTTAATTCCATTTTAAGTCTTTCATATTTCTGAGACAATTCGGAAACGATATTATCTGCAACCAGCAATATCATCTGCCCTTGATAATCCGAATTATCCTTTAATAAAGAACCAACGGTATATCCAGTGGCATTGTATGTTTGCGAATTGTAAGTCCAGGTATTGTTCCTTCTCACTTTATATTCCCAAACTTCACCAAGTGCAACATTTGTATCAGTCCATTCAGTTGTTCCTGCCGGTAAGGCTGATGCAACGAGTAACCAATCTGCCCCTGTTCCATAAAGATGTCTTCTGTAAATATCTGTTGTTTTCAATGAATTACTTGCAGCATCTAAAAGTTTAATGGTTACCGATGGAGTAATCAAATCGACTTCGCATTCGGCAAGGCAAACCCTTTGACCGTTTACATAAAAATTAAATGTGTAATTCTGAGCAAAAGCATTGCTAATTAATAGCACCGAACACAATAATAGAATAAACTTTATTTTTTTCATTTGATATTTATATTGTCAGATGTAAAAATACTAAAATAACAATATTAAAAAGAAAAAAATCGGTATCGATTTTTGCCACTTATGTAGATTAGTTTAGAGGTTCAACCGTTTACTGTTTCTTATTAAATACTTGCATGATGGCTGCGCCGTTATTCAGTACCGGCGATTTGTTATTTGTTATGAGAATCAAGGATTTCAAAAAACAATTGCTGGAAATCGTAGAGCCATTTTAAACTAATATCCTCCTTGGTTTTACGGAATTCATCAGATTTTACAAATATTTCAATCGTTTTATTGTCAAAAGTGATATTACCTCTTATTTCACTATCCATTTCGCGCTTACCGGGAATATTCGATTTTAAATCTTTTTTTATTGACTGCAGAGGTTCGTTTACTTTAAGTAATTGAGTTATTTTTTCAATTTCTACATCTGAAAGCGTTAGTGTATCAACATATCGCAAATTATTTGCATCAATACTATAATTGAGTATTTTGCCATCTAAATTCCATACTCGTTCATTTGAAGTAAACTTGTGCTCTACTTGGTCGTCGAAATAATCACCAAAAGTCAAGTTAACTTTTAAAACTTGCTGCGAAAATAATGTTGCAGGCAATAGGAATAACAAGCAAAGTAAAGATTTCATAAAATTATTTTAGGTCAAAAATTGTTGCAATTATTATTCCAAAACTAGGTCGATAATTTGTTTTGTGGCTGGCTTTGATTCTTTTAAAAATGAAAACAGAACCCATACATGAAACATTTTTGGATATTCATAAAAATTAATTGGCAATGATTGCTGCTCCATAAGATTTTTGAATTTTTTACAATCTGCATACAGAACATCATCTGTACCAGTAAAAATACTAATAATTGGCAGTCCATTAAAATCACCATAAATCGGGCTTACGAGATAATTCTTTGTGTCAGAATTGCCAGCCCAAGCTTTGCCAGCTAAAACCAAGGTCTTTGCGCTTAGAATTGGATCTTTCTTTTGAATTTCTGAAATCTCGGGATTTGTCATGCTAACATCTAGCCAAGGCGAAATAAGAATTATCTGACTAGGCTGAGCAATTCCATCAGCATTATTCTTTTCGGCAAATGCAAGAGCTAATCCACCTCCCGCCGAGTCGCCCATAAAAATTATATTCTCTGGATTTACTTCCGACAGAATTGTAGCATAAAGTTTATCAAGCATTGCATAAGCATTTTCAAATGTTGACGAAGGCGCCAATGGATAATCTGGAATTATTACTGTGCAGCCAGTTTCACGTATAAGTTGAGCGGCGAAATCCCAGTGAGGAGCAAAAATATTGTTTATATACGCACCTCCATGGAGATATAAGATATATTTTCCGCTTTTTTTGTCCTTAGACGAGATTGTATAAACTTTTTGACCGTTTATTTCGCTAATATTAATTTGAAACTCTTTAAAATACTTTTTGGGAATTGCAGCAGGTTCGGACACAAAATTATCTTTATTGAGCTTTTTAGAAATACTCTTTTTTGACAAAAACAGCTTTGCTCCTCCCTTAACAAAGATAGCCATGAAACTTTGCTTAGATTTATGAACATAAGAAACTGAAGCGTTTTCACTATTTTGTGCAACACTAGCAACCGTAACAAAAAGGAGACTTAACATAAAAATATTTTTTCGCATAAGAGTTATCGGTAAACAGATGTATTTTTGTTAATATTTTAATTTCCGAGGATCTTTTCTATTATCCCAAAATGTTAATACTTGTATTTCTCGACTTCCAACATTATAAAAAAAACTTGTATGCTTTGATATGAATCCTAAACGAACATTTTTCTGTTTTGACTTTTTAAACATATTAGGATTACTAGCAATTTTTGAAAATACAAAATTTGTTGTTCCAATAAATTTCTGGACTTCATTTTCTCCCCAATTAGTTTTGATGTAATCAAGAATATTAAAATATGAAACTTTTGGTTCAGCAGTCCAGCTTATTTTCATTTGCTTTGATATTTCTCTCTAATCTCCTGCAAAACATTTTCATGACTTATCGTTTCTCCATTTTCTATCTGTTGCAAACCTCTTAAGATACTCTCTTTTACATTTTCAGGCAAATCATCCCAGAAGTCAGATTCTGTATTTTTAGTCTGTTTTTGCAATAAGACTCTAATGGCTTTGAGAATACCAACATCATCAATGGAATCAATAATCTGATGTAATTCGTCTTTCAATTGTATTGTTGTCATAAGAGATACTTTGTTTACAAAGATACTAAATTTTAAAGTTATGATAAAAGAAAGTTTAACTATTCACTGCTTGAACTTTAGCTTGTCCGATATATATTTTATCTAAAAATCACAAAATCATTAACCAAATTATCCTTCCTAGCCGTTGGTTTCTGGTAGCCTTCACTAAGTTTCTCGACATTAGTGAAAATGTATTCACGAAGCTCCGAAACAGTAATTATACCATCGCCAGAATAGTCGGCTTCGTTTTCGCGCAAACCTTTTATCAGACAATATGTAAATATGCCGTGCTCCAGTTCATTAATTTCGAGAGCAAATCCAGTTCCTGTGGCAGCAGAAATAACAACAGCGCCAGTTCCTTTTCGCACATCGGCAAAATACTCTGTCATAACATCAAAAGAGTTAGATAACTGATCCTCAGTTTCCTTTCCAGGAATATTGTAAATTACAACTCCCCTCGTTGCCAAAGCCGACTGAGCAATATTAGTAATCTTAGAACCTCCCTCTTTATCATTCACAGGTTCTGTATTATCCGAAAAATCAAGTTCTCCAGAATTGCAGGCATCAATTAAAATCAGTTTATTCCTAGCTGGAATTCCGTCAATTAGTCCTTCTATTTTATTGTATCCAAGTCCTCTAGCCGAAGGATTTGCAAAATCAATATCATAAGTGGCAAAATAAAAATCGCCCTTATCATCGACCAAACCATGACCAGAAAAATGGACAATTACAATATCGTCAACTTTAGTATTTTTTAGTTTTTCTTGCAAAGCGGCAAAGTTTTCCTTGGTGCAAGTTTTACCATATAAAGAATCTACAATCACATTATATTCTGGAGCCAGTTCTTTAAAAACAGAAATAATTTCACGTCCGTCGTTAATTGTATAATTTAGATTGTATTCCGGATTTTTATATTCGGCCACAGCCATCGAAATTACATAAACATTTCGTTTAATTCCATCTTTAGGTTGATAAAACACCTCTACACTATTTCGCAGACTCTCCACTCCTACACTATTGGTACAAGAAACTTCAATTGTATTAAGCCCCTGACTAAGATTTACTTTTTCATTAATGCTAATTGACTTTTGCTCCGACCTACGCACATTTTTCCCATTACTACCAAAAACTCCCACACCATTTACATAAACATTGTATCTATCAATAAAACTAATGGAATCGAATGCGGAAATTTCGATATCGACATTACCAATATCAGTAAAAAGATTAATCTCGTCAATATTTTTAATAAATATCCTTGGAGCATTTATTTTATTATCGAAATAGTCAATCTTAAAACCAGTTTTTTCAAGACGTTTTTCGTAGGCTTTTTTGTAAATCGGCACCAAAGATTTATCTGCAAAAGGCAACATTTCGATAACCTTGTCGGGACGATTGTATTGCAAGTCAAACTGATCAAAACTGTAAGTATCCATTCCCACAGCAAAACTCACTTTTCGTGCTGCGTCAGAAGTCCCCATATAATACAACTCAGGCGTGGTAATTAAATAGTCCTGTTTGTCGATTGGAATTACAGTGCACATTTCTTCAAGATTTCTCGAGTCAAGGATTTTTATCTGATTATCCCAACCTCCAGTAGAAACATATCTACCATCATCGCTAAATGCACAAGTTATAACGCTTCCAGTGTGTCCTTTGTATTCGGCAACAGGTTCTGAATTCTGCCAATCGGTTAAACAAACCTTTTTATCCCACGACACCGAGCACAAGTAATCATTTATTGGACTAAACTCCAAATCAGAAACTATCCAGATATGTGGTTTTATCTTTTTTACTATTTCTCCAGTGATAAAATCTACAAATACAATTTCGCCAGTCCACAAACCCGCAGCAACAGTTTTTCCATCAGATGATGCGGCAACCGATTCGGCCTTTGATCCAAGATTTCTAATAATTTTTACAACCGTTTTGGTTACCGTAGAATAAACGTACATAGCAGAATCTCTATCTACAGAAAAAACATATTTTCCATCAGCCGAAAAACACACATCCATTGGTTCTCCATTGTGTTTGTATGATGCAAATAACGAATAATCCTTGGTTTTGTAAATCCTTACAGTGCTATCGGAAGATGTTGTAGCAAAAAACATTTCGTCGGATGAGAATGCAGATGAGGTTGTTCCGTTTTTTGAATCCACCAAAATATTTAATTCTGACTTTAAATAATTAAAAATATGAATACCTGGTCGCATTGATGTAATAATTGCATTTTTGCTATCTTTTGCAAAATGCACTCCAGACAAATACCAATTATCAACAGCAGCTACAGCCTGCAACTTGCATTTGAACATATTGAAAATCCTTACTCGCGAATCCCAATGAGCACTGGCAAGCATAAATTTTTCGCCATAAGCATCCAAAGACTCTATTGGACTAGTGCATCCCTTAAATAATTTCACTTGGACACCAGTTAATGACCTGTAAACACCAATTTCGCTCGACGATCCACAGGCAACAATTTCATTGCCATCGTTTTTATATTTTAAAGCAGTAGCCATCGGCGAATTTGTCTGAACTTTAAAAATAAGCTCTCCAGTTTCTAGATTCCATTCATAAACCAATCCATTTAATGATACCGAAGCCAGTCTTTTACCATCGGGACTAAAATCAGATGAATTCCACATTTGGTATTCATCAGTAAACTCGAGCAATAATTTACCAGTTTTAACATCAAATATTTTGATTTTATAATCGTAAGACGAAGTTGCAATTTTAGATTCATCGGGACTAATGCAAACCGATTTTACTTGTGAATTACCAACTTTTATTTCATGTAGCAAACTTAATTCTTTGGCATCGTAAATCTTTAAAACGCCCGACATGTCGCCCACAGCAACAATTTTACCTTTACTGCTAACCGCAAGACCATAACAAGCAACTTTGGACACTTTTATCTCTTTGGCGACCTCTCCGCTTTTAGTATTAATAATTTTAAGGATTCCAGCATTTCCTGTTATTGCAACGCGTTTGTCATCTGGAAAAATTACAAGTTCGTTAATGCCATTCGAAAAACCATCCCAAATATTTGTTTGATCGAAAGTTTCGAGACTCCACTCCCGAACTTTTCCGTCCCAGCCAGCAGAATACACGTTATCGGTTTTTTCGGAGAAAGCACAAGATACAACGCCATAGTCTGTGCCAGCAAATTTTACGATTTCGCGACCAGTAGCATAATCCCAAACAATTACAGTTTTATCGACCGAGCAACTTACAATATAGCGGCCATCATCAGAAATATCCACATCGGTAATCTGTGCGGTATGCCCCACTGGCGGCACTAGGCGTATGTTTTGCGAATACCCTGCAAAAATTGCTACAAATAGGAATAAAAATATACTAGAAATTCGCTTCATGGTTTGAAAATTTCTGTAAAAATAATATAATCGAGTAAAACAAAGAGATAAATATTATTCAAATACTTGAACCCCTCTAGTTGTGAATGACAATCCTTGTTGTCCGTAAGTAGAAATCATTACTGCTTCGAACAAAGGAGGGTTTTTAACATTTTTTGTTGCCCAATCAAATACAAAATTAGCTCCAGACCCACCTTCAACATCCTGCTCATCAATTATAATTTCAACGGTTTCCATTGGCTTTAGGTAAATAGGATTGCTTAAATATTTTCTAATATTTTCGCCTGACGTATTGTAATAATCGGCTTTTAAGATATAAATTGAATCTGAGATTGATATATTGCGAATGCTAATAGTAATCGTCAAATCAAAGGTTTTATGTTCGTGTATATGATAAATATGAGAATAAACAGGAAGGTAAGTTTTACCTTGAGCGTAATCACTAAAGTTTGTGATATCTGATTTTCTAGTATCAAAATCTGTGGTCAGAACAGTTTCTATTTCTGTATCTGATTTTGGTTTACAAGAAAACAATACCAAAGCAATAAATAAAATTTTAATTATATTTCTCATTTTATTTCTTTAAGATTATTAATCAAAGTCAAATAATTGAACTTTTCAAACATAGTGATAATCACGCAGCATATACAACTGCATGATTATCAATGTTTTACCGCTAACGAGTAGCTCCTATTATAATTATTTATTTATCTCATCAAGAATTTCTTGAATATCATCTAAACATTGTCCACAAATAGTACCAGCAGTTGTTTCTTCGCCAACCTCCTCTACAGTTTTCAATCCTTTTTCTTTTATAGCTTTTACTATTTCGCTTTTGTAAATTTCGTTACAATTGCAGATTAAAATATCATCTTCCATATTTATCAAAATTTAAATTAGGTTAAAAATCTTCATATCTTCTTCAACAGTTGTAATTGTCTGTACACCAAATTTTTCTTGAACTACTTTAAGAACATTTGGGGTCATAAATCCTGGTAAAGTTGGACCAATGTGAGTATTTTTAACACCCAGATATAGCAATGCGAGATGTACAATAATTGCCTTTTGCTCGTACCAAGCAATGTTAAAAACTATTGGTAGTTGATTGATATCGTCTAAATTCAAAACTTCTTTAAGTTTTAATGCTACAAATGCCCAAGAGTAGCTGTCGTTACATTGTCCTGCGTCTAAAACTCTAGGAATACCATTGATATCACCAAGCTCGAGTTTGTTGTATCGATATTTTGCACAACCAGAGGTTAAAATTACGGTATCTTTAGGCAATTGTTTAGCAAATTCGGTGTAGTACTCGCGAGTTTTCTGTCGTGCATCGCAACCAGACATAACAACAAGCCTTTTAATTGCACCAGAATTTACAGCTTCCAGAATTTTGTCAGCCAGTGCTAATACTTGATTGTGTGCAAAACCAATAGTAATTTCGCCATTTTCTATTGCTGTTGGCGCTTTACAATTTTTGGCCATTGCAATAATTTCCGAAAAATCTTTATGCCCATTGGCTAATTTTTTGTTAACTCTTTTCCATTCGGGCATTCCAGTTGCACCAGTTGTAAAGACTCTATCATTATAAGTAGTTGACTTTTTAGGTGGCACTAAGCAATTTGTTGTAAATAAAATTGGTCCATTAAATGTTTCAAATTCTTCGAGTTGTTTATGCCAAGCATTACCGTAGTTTGCAATTAGATGTTTATATTTCTTTAATGTTGGATAAGCATGTGCTGGTAACATTTCGGAATGAGTATAAATATCTATTCCCTTTCCTTCTGTTTGAATTAAAAGTTGTTCTAAATCTTTAAGGTCGTGTCCACTGATAAGAATACCAGGATTTTTTCCAACACCAATATTTACTTTTGAAATCTCTGGAATACCAAAGCTTGATGTATTTGCTTTATCTAGTAATGCCATTGCTTTTACTCCACATTCACCAGTTTTCATTACCCAATCCAACATACCGTTTAAGTCCATCGGTTTTGTAATCATAACTAATGATTGCTCCATAAAATCATAAATATCTTGTTCTTCATAGCCAAGATTAAAAGCATGTTCAGCATAAGCAGAAACACCTTTAATGCCAAAAAGCACATATTGTTTAAGTGAGCGAATATCTTCATTAGCATCATAAGTAAGAATACCTACATGATTTGCTTTTTTAAGATATTCTTCGTCTGTTGATGCATTCCAGTTAACGGAATCATGCTTGCTGTCAATAGTAATTTTTATTTTCAATGCATCACGATACTTAAAACATTCTTTAACTGCATTTAATATTGACGTATCATCAAAGTTAGCATTTGTAATTGTCATAAACAGACAATTAGTAATGTGCTTACTTTCTGTGTTGGTATCAATTCCTTTTTTTCTTGCTTCAATTGTAGCATAAGAAAGTCCTTGACATGCAAACATTAATAAATCTTGGATATTTGCAGTATTTTCTTTCTTACCGCAAACTCCGTTAATTGTGCAGCCAGTGTTTTTGGCTGTCTCTTGACATTGATTACAATACATACTCATATTTTTATTTTTAAAGGTTATTTTTTACAAATTTACCGTTTTGAAAAATATACTTAAGGCTTATATGGCTTTAAGTGGTCAAAATTTCAAAATTAAATTCATTTTTTCTAATAGCAATAATTTATATTTATATCAGCAGCTAAATTACAAATTATTTAACACCTGTGCAATAACTTGCATTGATTTTTGGGTACAAATGGTAAATATTGTTAATTTTAGATTCTCTAAATGCCATACTGGCGCCACAATATGAATGTTTACGTAAAGCCAGAATATACATTAGAACTTACTTGAGGTTTTTTATTTTCAACAACAACATAATACACAGTAGTCATCAAAAAATAATCCTTAACTTTGTTCCATTGGGAAACACTCGAAAATTATGGAAATAAAGATAAATAAACCAAAACAAATTGCATCTGGGGGAAAAACAATTTTGTTTAGTCTCGAATCAGATATCAAGCTAACAATTGAAGAATTAGAAGCCGGCAAACCCGTACAAATAACTGAAATTTACAGTAATGGATTGCTACTTCTGCAGGAGTTACAAAAGCATTTGAGTAAAAAACTTCCGAATAAGACATATCAGGAGCAACGCGAGTATCGTTCAGAATATCATAAGCTGTCAAATCTTATTTTAATAGAAATTATAGATCACAAACTAGCAGTAAAAAAAGCGCCTTCAATTGGATGGATAGAAAAGCTTTATCCAGAAACCAGCAATTTTATGTTGTCATTTCCTCAAGTACAAGGACTAAACAGTGCTTGGCAATGGTATATAAATGGAATTTCCATTCCTGTACTTCGCAATAAGTTACATCCATATTATGGCACATACTTTCCTACACGTTTCGATCATTTGATACTTTTTGACAATTGGTTAAAGCACTACGAAGGACCAAAAAAATCGGCAATAGATGTTGGGATTGGATGTGGTGTACTTTCTTTGCAAATGATAAAGCAT
>JBBQCZ010000103.1:0-14546 GCA_038319215.1 Bacteroidales bacterium
ATGATGCAAATACAAACAATTTAAAAAACATTTCTGTAAAATTCTGTTCCTCAGCTTTTAATGTAATTACGGGCGTTTCGGGTGCTGGAAAATCTAGTTTGATTAAGCATTTTCTTAAAAGTATAGGTTTAAAAAATTCCGATACTCAGGAGCAATTTAGCCGTGTAATACATATTGATCAAACTCCTATTGGTCGTTCGCCAAAAAGTAATCCCGCAACTTACACAGGGCTTTCGGATCACATTCGCGACTTAATGGCTTCATTACCAGAATCTAAAAAACTGAGTTTAACTAAAAGTCATTTTTCGTTTGTTGTAAAAGGTGGACGTTGCGAAGAATGTTCTGGTGCAGGATTTATTCAGGTGGGAATGCACTTTTTAGGAAATGTGGAGGTCGTTTGCGAGAAATGTAATGGAAAACGATTTACCGACTATACTTTACAAGCAAAATATAAAGGAAAAAATATTTACGAGATTCTGGAGCTTACAATTGACGAGGCTCATGATCACTTTTCAGAAAACAAGAAAATATGCAATTATACTAAGTGGCTGAAGGATTTAGGACTTGGCTATTTAAAACTTGGTCAAAGTAGCACAACACTTTCGGGAGGCGAAGCGCAACGTATTAAACTTGCTACTCAATTGGTAAAAACGTCGGGTAAAAACTGTTTGTATATTCTCGATGAACCAGCTACCGGATTACATGCATCGGATACAGAAGTCCTTATTTCTGCTCTAAATAATCTTTGTAGTAAAGGACATACAATTTTATGCACTTCGCACGAACCAAGATTTATTGCTAATGCTGATTTTGTGGCAGACTTAGGCCCAGGTAGTGGAAAAGCTGGTGGCAATTTAATTTTTAACGGTAAGATTCCCGATTTTATTAATTATCAAAATTCCGCAACTGCTAAAGCTTTAAGAACTTATTTATCAGGCGAAAGCGACAATAAAATAGAATCGAACGATAATTTAATAATTAGAAAAGACAGTCCTATTATATTTAGAGGTATCAGAACTAACAATTTAAAGAATATTGATTTTAGTTTTGATCCAGAAAAAACAACGGCCGTTTGCGGAGTCTCAGGCAGTGGGAAATCTTCATTAATTTTCGATACAGTATATGCAGAATGTAAACGTCGCCAAATGGATGGAATGTCAGGATATATCCGTCAATTTATTGGTAAAGAAGGAAATCCTGTTTTTGAAACTGCCAGTGGACTTATGCCAGCAATTGCTTTAAAGAAAAAATCGTCAGGACACAATCCTCGTTCTACAGTCGGCACTTACACTGGACTTTACGATTTGTATAGATTATTATTTAGCAGAATATCTGTTGCAAACGGAGAAAAATGCAATTTGCTTTCCACAGCATTTTCTTTTAATCACGAAGATGGTGCTTGTCCAAATTGCAAAGGTCTTGGCTTTATTACGGTTGCAGATTCTGACAAATTTGTAACAAATCCCGAAAAAGCAATTATTTCTAGTGCTATGGATGGCACAAAAACAGGGAAATTCTACGGAAATCCCGATGATAGATTTGTTGCAACGCTGATGAGAGCTGGAGAAGTAAAAAATATTGATTATAGTGCCGCTTGGAATGAACTTTCAGAAGAAGCTAAAAAAATAGCGGTTTATGGTTGTGGTGATGAGACTTTCGATGTGGAATGGAAATATAAACGCGGCAATGTTGAAGGAATTCATAAACTAAATACAACTTGGATAGGTTTTGTAGGTTTGATAAATGACGAATATCAACGTAAACATGCCGATTATCGTGGTGATGCAATGATGGCAATTATGAAATATGAAAAATGTAGTCATTGCAATTCATACAGGATAAAACCAGAGCATTTGCAGTTTAAGATAAACAATAAAAATATTGGTGAAGTATCGAACATGTCTGCAATAGAATCATTAAATTGGTTCGAGAAAAACAGTTTTATTGAAGATGCTAAAACACTAATTCCTGAGATACTGCAAATTCTTAATTCATTAATAAAGTCAGGAATCGGTTATTTATCATCTGATAGAATTACGGGGACTTTGTCTGGTGGCGAGTTCCAGCGGTTACAGCTTGCAGGATTGCTAAAATCTCCATTGACAGGAATATTGTATGTTCTCGATGAGCCATCTTTTGGACTTAGTGCTCAGGATTCTGTTAAAATTGCTGAGATAATAAGCGACTTAAAAAACAATGGCAATACCATTTTGCTAAACGATCACTCCAAAGAAATTTTAAAAATTGCAGATTCTGTAACGATTCTTGGTCCAGCTGCTGGCAAAGATGGTGGTAATATTATTAAAAAACTACAATCTGCAGATGCAATATCAGAACTTAATACTTATAGTAGCGAAAAGCTATTTTATGGCAAAGAATTAAAACCTCTTTTTACAGTTAAAAATGCTTGTGTAAATAATCTTAAGAATTTTAGTTCTGAGTTTACTGCAAATGCTTTAACAGTTATAACAGGCAACAGCGGCAGCGGAAAAACAAGTCTGCTCGAATATGTAATAAATGCGTCGCTAGATGCCAACAAATCCATTCTTTGCGAAAAACTTGAAAAACATCAAAAAATTTCTCAACATATTTTCACTGGACAAGATTTACTAAACGCCTCTAGCCTATCCATACCAGCAAGCAGACTCGATATTTTTGACTTTATCAGAAACGCATTTGCAGCATCTGCAGAAAGTAAAGCAGTAGGATTTAAGTCATCACATTTTTCTTTTAACTCAGCACAAGGACAATGCCCAGATTGCAAAGGAAGTGGTATTGTTAAAACCTCAATGGATTACTGGAGCGATTCCGAAGTAATTTGTGAGACTTGCAATGGCGAAAGATACAAATCCGAAATCCTCAAAATCAAACTTAAGGGCTTTAGTATCGCAGAAGTGCTAAATCTTAGCATCGATAAATTTGCAGATTGGTTACAAGAATTTCCAAAAAACCAAGTACCTGAAAAAATAAAAACCACAGTTTCGCTATGCAATGAAGCTGGAATTGGCTACATTAGTTTAGGGCAAAAACTATCTGCATTATCGACAGGCGAATTGCAGAGGATAAAACTGGTTGCTGGTCTTAGTCAAATAAAAGAAAAATCGCTGATATTAGCAGACGAACCAACTGGTGGACTTCATCCAAAAGATACTCAAAAGCTATTAAGACTATTCGACAGATTACTAAAAGATGGACATACAATTATTTGTGCCAGCCACGACGAAATGATTATAAATGCAGCGGCAAAAACAATATGTCTGCAATAAAATATTAATTTAAATCCTGTTTTGAGAGCTGCAACTATTGGTAATAAACAATTTCTCGCTCAATTACAAATTTGAGTACTCCAGCTTGACTAATTTTACGTTTAATCCAGTTAGAATTCTTATCAAATTCATATTCAAACTGTAAAGACTCTGTAACTTTTCCAGCTGAATTAAAAGACTCACGAGTTGACTCGAGTCCATGCTCCTCATAAGTATATTTTGTTTTAGTTTCAACAGCATTTGTTACTTCAAAAAATGTCGATTCAATTAAATTATCTTTATCATCATACAAATAAGTTAATTTCATGAGTAAGTCTTTTTTGTCAACACTTAAATATGCTATTTCTGAAACTTTTCCCGCTGCATTATATTTCATTTCAACATTTGACCTTATTTCATTATCGCAGTTTTTATCAATTTGAGCAATGAGCAAACCATTTTCATCAAGTTTGCATTCTTTATAGCCCATGCATTGTCTATCAATATTAGTCATGCTAATTTTAATGAGTTTTCCGTTATCATCATACTCATATCCTTCACTATAAATTAAAATATTTTCAGATCCGAAATTAGATTTCTCCAAAAGAAAGCCATTCTCATTAAAGACTATTTGAATTCGGTTTGCAATTTTATTTTTTGGAGAATCAGGTTCTGTAAAACGATAATATTTTATTTCATTAATACTTTTTACTTCACCAATTAGTTTCATTGTTTCCCAATCACTAGTACCAAAGCTTTTTTGTTTTATTGGCTCTTCTTTTTTTTCAGTTCGGTTATTACATGATGCAAATACAACAATTACTGCTAGGAATAAAACAATTCTTGATTTCATAAATTTGGGCTTAAATGATTTTTAGATTAAAATTTTGATAAAAATAATACTTTAACTCTGTTTTTCAAGGATTTTATTCATAAAATTATACACATTAATTTCATGCCCTTGCTCAATTAACGAACTAACAAATTCTTTATGATTTCGCTTTTTACGATACTCTGGTTCCGTTGCCGGATGCTTTAAAAACTGAGAAATATAATCTGAACTTTCTCCGATATTAATCACAGCATGAAAAAATAGAAAATCCTTTCCTTTGTACATTGATGAGCCAACAATTTTACGATCGTTGAGAACGATATCAGATATTCCCTGAATGCTAAGATTTTTCACCCCTTGAGTTTCCAAAGCATTAATTATTTTCATATTGCAATCGTAAAAAAAGGATTTGATTGCTGTTAGAGAATGAGAAAAAGAAATCATCGATACAACAATCATTCTCGGAGAAAGCACAACAGAATGCCCACCACTCGGACGCTGCATTACGACAGCATTATTTTCAAGAACTTTCGGTTCATTCAGCGCATCTTCGGGTTTGTCTCGCTGGCCAAGAATTACATAAGTTTTATCGGGGACCCAAACAAGCAAGCCAGAGCCTTTACCCGAGAATAAGTCTTGATCAGGAAGATTATATGGTTGGAGAATTATCATTCTTATAGGTATATAAATTAATTTTTAACACCAATTTTATGTGGGCTTACCTGTGACTACCTACTCATTGGTTGATAAAAAGACTTTGTAAAAATATGCAATTTTTTAATTCAATAACACTTTAATTCAACGTAGTTTAAATTTGTAAAAGATTTTAATTAAATTCTGTCTTTTGTTAATAAGAAAAATATAATAAAACATCAATATTTGAATATTTGTTTTTAAATTGCGTTCATAAATTAATAAATAAATAATCATGCTAATAAAAATTTTAGGTACATTGCTATTTATTGTAATGATTTACGTAAATTATCTTGCGAACTCATTACCCATCAACGGGATGACAACTGGAGCTGTTTCAAATTCTTATCCAAATCTGTTTGCTCCTGCAGGATTAACATTTTCAATCTGGGGTATTATCTACCTTTTGCTAGCAGTGACTTGCGTAATGTTTTTCTTTGAAGGTAATAAAGAAATTCTGCAAAAAGTTTCATGGTTTTTCATAATTAGTTCTGCACTAAATGCGTTATGGATATTTTCCTGGCATCATCAAAAATTTGGATTATCAGTTTTTATCATGTTACTTTTGCTGACATCTTTGATAATCATAAATCATAGACTTAGCAACAGCTCTACCAGTATTTTCAAGGTCGCTTTCGGTATTTATTTGGGATGGATTTGCATTGCAACTATTGCGAATGTAACAGTCTGGCTTGTAAGCCTTAACTGGTCAGCTTTTGGAATTTCTCACGAAATATGGACAATTATTTTAATTGCCATTGGGTTATCAATAACAATTGCCGCGGTATTCAGATTCAACAATCCATTTATCGCAATTTCTGTAATTTGGGCATTTATTGGAATTGCAATAAAACAAAATGGTAATTCAAATGCTGTATTTATTGCTGCTATAGTTGGGGCTGTATTGCTTGGTATAGCTGTGGCTTGGAGGCAATTATCTCCTCAATAAAGACATCTTCTCACTTATCACTTTGACCTATAACATAAGTTTTGTTAGGAATCCAAACAAACACGCTGGAGCCTTTACCCGAGAATAAGTCTTTATCTGGAAGATTATATGGTTGGAGTGTTAACATAGGTTAAAATATAAACAATTCTGCACAGATAATCGATTATTTTTCGATTATCTGTGCAGAATCAGGAAGGTTTTACGAATAAATTAAAATCTTTGGCGAAACTTTGGCGAAATAAGTCAGGTCAAATTCGTGGTTCCTGAGCTTCGGTTGCTGATTCGCCGCGGCGAAGTCGAAGCAGCCGACGCAGTCGAAGGATGAATTTGACCTACTTATGTATCGCCTTATCCACAGCTTCGAAACCGGCTTCCATAAATATTTCGGAAACAGTTGGATGTGCGTGTATTGTTGATGCCACATCGTAAATGGTTGCTTCTAACGACATGTAGGCAGATGCTTCGGCAATCATATCGGTTGCATTTTCAGCAATAATCTGAACACCCATTACTTCGCCATATTTTTTTTCCGACAAAATTCTAACTTCACCTTCGGTATCGCCATTTATCAGCGCTTTTCCATTTGCACTTAACGGAAAGCTACTAACTTTATAATCGTAGCCTTCAGCAGCAAGCTCTTGTTCTGAAAGACCAATTTGTGCAATTTCGGGGTACATATAAACATTTACTGGGTACTTTTTTAAATCTAAAACAACATCAACACCTTTAAGTGAATTTACAACAAATAATCCTTGAGCCGAACCAGCATGAGCATAAGCCGATTTCCCATTTACATCGCCAATTGCAAAAATTCCTTTAATGCTGGTTTCTAATTTATCATTAACAGCAATAAATCCGTTCTCATCAAGCTCGATTTTTATTTTCGATTCTGGAAGAATAGCTTTTCTAATTCTTGCATTCACTCGAACTGCATTTTCGGGTATCAACGATTCTTCGCCAATTACAGCAATCTTGTCTTTCTTAAGCTTCTTTGACACAAAGTCGTTGATATAATCATCAACGCCAGGAATCATTTTTTCAGCTTCAGTAAAAATCTGCACCTTTGCACCTGCCATTGATGACATTTGCGCCAATTCGACTGCTACAGGCCCATGTCCATAAAAAACTAAATTCTCTGGAAGAGTTTCTAGCTTATAGAAATCTTTAATACTGATTTCATTTTCTGATCCTTGCTCAGGATAAGAGCCAGTTGCAATAATTATATTCTTAGCAGAAACATTTCTATTATCAACTGTAATTGTGTTTTCAGAAGTAATTACGGCTTCACCTCTAATGGTTTCGACTCCATTTTTATTCAGCAAAAAGTCAACTCCTTTCGAAAGTTTAACAGTTACACCCATTGCCTTTGAAACCGCATTTTGCCAGTTAAAGCTCAAAGATTTCTTGTCAACGCCATCAATACCATAACGTTTTAAGTCACCAGCTTTTACGAAAAGCTTTGCACTCTCTATCAACGATTTTGAAGGAATACATCCCCAATTTAGGCACATTCCACCAGTTTTATCTTTTTCAACAATTAGAGTCTTTAAACCTATTTGTCCTGCACGAATTGCAGATACGTAACCTGCTGGTCCTGCTCCTATTATTATTAAATCGTAGTTCATAAAAATTTATTTATTTTAGTTCACAAAACACAATTTTTAGGTTTTTTAGGGTCAAATTAGCACTTCGACTTCGCCGCGGCGAATCAGTAACCAATTTGACTTTTACCCATGGTCAAATTCGTGAATTTGACTTACAAAACCTATTGTGATTTGGTTTTTGTTTTATTTTTTTATTTTTGTTTTCAAGTACTCCAAGTACTCTAGACACTTTAAGTACTTCTAAATACTTCCCCCCTCCATTACCATTGCCACAGGTTCGCTAAGATACAACATTATATCATTTAAAAACCTTGAGACTTCGCCACCATCAACAATTCGATGATCAACCGACAAAGACAAAGGCAATACATTACCAACAACTACCTGTCCATTTTTAACAACTGGCGCTTCGTAAATTCTTCCAATACCAAGAATTCCAGCCTGAGGATAATTTATCACCGGCACTGCATGTTTACCACCAATAGAACCAAAGCTAGTTACTGTAAATGTACCATCTTTCATGTCCTCCAGTTTTATACTACGTGTGCGAGCTTTCTCGGCAATTTCAGCAATTTCTTTTGCCAATTCTTTAACAGATTTTTTGTCAACATTTTTAATAACTGGTACGATCAATCCATCTTCTGTATCCACAGCAATACCAATATTATAGTATTTTTTGTAAATCATTGTACCGTTTTCCAAATCCATTTCTGAATTCAGCGATTTATGTTTTTTAAGTGCAATTGCTGTAGCTTTAAGAATAAATGGCAAGTAACTTAATTTAATTCCTTCAGAAGAATAAATCTCTTTGAATTTACTTCTCAAACGCATAAGTTCGGCAACTTCAACATCGTCAAAAACAGTCATGTGAGCAGCATTATGCTTACTTTGAATCATGTTTTTAGCAATTGTTTTGCGGATTTGAGAAAGCTTTTCGACTTCTATTAAATCCGAAGTTTCTGCTGATTTTGTTGCTGCAACTGGTGCAGAATATGATTGCTGTTGTTTGAATTTTGTAATATCATCTTTCATAACACGTCCACCAGGACCAGTGCCAGTAACCATATTAATATCAACTCCCATATCTTTTGCCACAGCTCTAGAAACCGGAGTTGCCAATACCTTAGCTTTGGAATTTGGAGCTTGTGATTTAGAACTTTCCATAGTCCCTTCATCACTGGCAGGCATAAACGCATTATTTCCAGCAATTTCCAAAGTTCCTACTACGCCAGCGCCTTCTTCTTTCACTGCTTCCATCTCGGCAGTTTCTTTCACTAAATCTTGAGCTGCTTCACCTTCAACGCCTTCAATATCAATTTCTACAAGAGCATTTCCAACATGAATAGTTTCACCAATTTTGCCATATATCGCAGAAATAACTCCATTTCTAGGCGATGGAATATCTGCAACTACCTTATCGGTTTCCATCTTCACCAAAGAATCGCCAACTTTTACTTCTTGACCTTTTTTTACATACCATTCCAGTACTGTGCCTTCATCAAGACCTTCGCCAATATCCGGAAAATTAAAAATATATCTCATTTCGTTGTGTGTTTTAGTATTTAACTGTTCTTAAAATCTCATAAAAAATCTTTTCAGGACTAATTATAAAATGATGTTCTCCTTTTGGTAACGGGACAATTACATCAAATCCTGTTACACGTTTTGGTGGAGCTTCTAAGTGTAAAAAAGCTTCTTCCATTGCAATTGAAGAAATCTCTGCTGCAACTCCAAAAGTTTTTATTGCTTCGTGAACCGTGATAATTCTACCAGTTTTCTTTACAGACTCGGCAATCGTTTCTCTATCAATCGGATAAATTGTTCGTAAATCAATAATTTCGACTGAAATACCTTCTTTCTTTGCCAAGACAGATGCTTTTTGAACCTCGCGAACCATAGCGCCATAAGCAACAACAGTAACATCGGTTCCAGCTTGTACAACTTTTGCTTTTCCAATCGGAATTGAAAATTTTTCAGTTTCTACTTCCTGTTTAATTGCACGATAAATTCTTTTAGGCTCCATAAACCAGATTGGGTCTTCAGATTCAAGAGCTGCAATCATTAAGCCCTTTGCATCGTGTGGAGTTGAAGGAATAACAACTTTTAATCCTGGAATATGCGCCCAAATAGCTTCGAGACTTTCTGAGTGATGCTCCAACGCATTTATTCCACCACCATAAGGCATACGAATAACCATGTCGGTTGTATATTTTCCACGGCTACGATTACGCATTCTTGAAACATGACTTACAACCTGATTAAATGCTGGATTTGCAAATCCAGAAAATTGCATTTCAATTACAGGTTTCAATCCAGCAACCGACATCCCAACAGCAGTTCCTGCAATTGCAGATTCTGCCAATGGAGAGTCGAAAACTCTGTCAACGCCGTATTTTGCCTGCAAACCTTCGGTTACACGAAAAACACCGCCTTCAACACCAACGTCCTCGCCATAAACTATTATTCTGTCGTCTTCTGCTAACTTTATATCTAACGCATCGTTAATTGCGTTTACCATGTTCATTATCTTTTTCATCTGTGTTTCTTTTGTTTGTCACTTATTATATTCAAGGCTAAGGACAAGGCGAAGGCTAAGGTTAAATTAGCTATAGCTTTGCGACTAGCTTTTTTGTTATTTTATCCCCTAGCATTTTTCCACTTTAGAAAATTCTCATGCTCGACCATTTGTTCTTTCATATCTGCAGGCATATCTGCATAAGTGTATTTGAAAACATCTTCGAGTGACACATCCCCATAATTCTCGGCTTCAATAAACTGACGGTCAATTTCCTTTTTGTATTCCTCAACAAGTTTTTCTTCTTCCTTGTCATCAAATAGTTTTTTAGAAACTAAATAAGCTTTTAGTCTTTTGAGTGGATCTTTTTCTTCCCAAGAATCTTCCTCTTCTTTTGATCGGTATTTTGTAGGATCGTCAGAAGTTGTATGAGCACCTTTACGATATGTTACTGCTTCAATTAAAACCGGACCTAATCCTGCTTTTGCATGATAGACAGATTCTTTAACAGCTTTATACATTGCAAAGAAATCGTTACCATCGACCTGAATACCTTTTATTCCATAAGCATAAGATTTAATTGCAATACCATCAGATGCTGTCTGCACTTTAAAAGGAGTAGAAATACCATATTGATTATTTTGCACTATGAAAATAACCGGAGCTTTCCATACACCCGCGAAGTTTAAAGCTTCATGAAAATCGCCTTCTGAAGTTCCACCATCACCAACAAAAGTAAAAACTACTTGGTCAGTTTTTCTGTAATTTATAGCATAGCCAATTCCTGCAGCATGAACTAATTGTGACGCAATTGGAACTGCATAAGGAAGAAAATTATTGGCATTTTCGAATTTCACGCCATCTTCATATCCCATAAAATATAAGAAAATTTCTTTTAAGCTTGCACCTTTGGCAAGATAAGCTCCCATCTCTCTAAAAGCTGGAACCAGCCAATCTTCGTCACGCATTATTCGTGCGACAGCACCAGAGATAGCTTCCTGACCATAATTTGGCGGATAAGTATAAATTCGTCCTTGTCTCTGGTACGAAATAATCATCTTGTCTGCAGTTCTTGCAAATAACATAGATTTATATGCTTCAACAATTTCTTTATCCTCAATTTCTGGCATGTATTTCTTATTAATCACTTTGCCATCATTATCAATTACTTGAAATATTTTTTTATTTATTGGTTCGTAGTCGTTAAACATAATTTTGTGTATTTTAGAATCTATTTTAATAACAAATATAAATATTAATTGTTTAAAAAAATTAAATAGAAAAAATCCTAAGTAAATCTTTTAAAATATCTATCAATATTTATCCTTTATTATTATTTTTGTGAAAAAAATAAGACATGGTCTGGGAAATTATAATAGCATTACTTACGCTAATTGCACTTGAAGCAGTTTTGGGAATTGACAATGTGATTTTCATTTCAATAATTGCCCAAAGGTTACCACAAAACAAACAAAAGAAAGCCATTCGCTGGGGATTGGTTATTGCAATGTTATCAAGGCTATTGCTACTCTCATTAATTTCTTTAATTTTAAAACTTAAAGCAGACCTGTTCCATGTTTTCGGTCAAGGAATTTCTGGCAAAGACATTATTTTGATTGTTGGTGGAATCTTTTTGTTTTACAAAGCAACTACCGAGATTTATCATAAAATGGAAGGGGATGAAGAAGCGAATATATCAAAAAAAGGAGCACACAGTTTCAGTGGTATTCTCTTGCAAATATTTGTTATGGATATGGTCTTTTCTTTAGATTCAATTATTACAGCGGTTGGGCTCGTTGATCATATTTGGGTTATGTATGTGGCAATTGTTGTAACTGTTGGTATTATGATGTTTGCAGCATATCCGATCAGTAAATTTGTAAATACTCACCCTACATTTAAAATGCTAGCACTATCTTTTCTATTATTAATTGGTTTTTCGTTGGTAACAGAAGGCTGTGGAATCGAAATTCCAAAAGGATATATATATTTCGCAATGTTCTTCTCGTTAACGGTTGATGTGCTACAAATGAAAATGAAAAAGACAGATTCCGAGATAAAAACAAGTTAGAATAATCGTAGATTTGTATTATTGTTAACATCTTATCACAACATTTCACAACCCACAACAGTTATTTAGTTATATTTGCATTAAATAAACACTTATGGCAAACCTATATATTATTGCAGGTTGTAACGGAGCAGGAAAAACTACTGCATCCTATACTATGTTGCCAGATATACTTAATTGCCACGAATTTGTTAATGCAGACGAAATTGCGAAAGGGATTTCTCCTTTTCAGCCCGAAAAAGCCTCGATTGATGCAGGTAGAATAATGCTTCATCGCATAAAAGATCTCACTAATCGCAATCAAGATTTTGCACTCGAAACAACCTTAGCATCAAGGACTTATGTAAAGTTTATAAAAAATGCCAAAGAGAAGGGTTATTTTGTTACTCTAATTTTCTTTTGGTTAAATACTCCTGAACTAGCTGTCAAAAGGGTTTCGAACCGAGTAGAAGAGGGGGGACACAATATTCCAATAGAAGTCATTTATAGACGTTACAAATCAGGTATAAAAAACTTAAACAACCTTTATCTAAGTATTGCCGATTTTTGGATGATAATAGATAATTCATTTCCTCCTTATTCATTAGTGGCAGATGGTAAAAAAATGGATATTACGGGAGTGTATATTCCAAGTGTTTTTAATCAAATTATAAAATTATGAATACAGAAGAAATTGCAGAAATTAAAATAAAAATACTGAAAGGTATTGATCTTGCTTATCAAAAGCTTTTAGAAGACAAGATAAAAGAAGATGGCGAAATTGCTGTTTCTAAAAATGGCAAAGTAATATTAGTTAAAGCTAAAGATTTGATTGACAAATAGTAAACTCTCACTACTTATTAAAATGAAATTAAATAAATTTTTCTTAATGATGATGCTGGTTTTAGCTGGCATTTCTCTTTTCGGACAATATCACAAACAGGAATCTGATTTATATTTTCCAGATATTAATGGGCTAAAAACCTTAAAATGTGATTTCCATATCCATACAGTTTTTTCAGATGGTCAAGTATGGCCAGAATACAGAGTTATGGAAGCCATTCACGATGGTCTCGATGTAATTGCAATTACCGATCATCTAGAATACCGACCACATAAAGATGATATTATTGGAGATTACAATCGTTCGTACGAAATAGCGAAAAAAACTGGTGACGAATATGGAATTACAGTAATTCATGGTGCCGAAATAACCCGTGACATGCCTCCAGGACATCTTAATGCATTATTCATTACCGACGCCAACAAGCTAATTCTAGATTCTGTTGAAGATGTTGTTGCAGAAGCTAATAGACAAGGTGCATTTGTATATTGGAATCATCCATGTTGGAAAGCTCAACAACCAGATACAGTGGTTTGGTTCGACATTCACACTCGACTTTTCGAAAAAGGATATATTCAAGGAATAGAAGTAGTAAATTTTAGTCTTTATTGTCCTGAAGCATACAACTGGGCAATTGAAAAAGGCCTAACTATTATTGCAGGTTCCGACATTCATTCAACTACAGAAATGAGTAAATTTGAAAAACACCGTCCTGTAACCCTTGTATTTGCAAAGGAAAATAATCCAGATGCAATTCACAAATCCCTCGAAAAGCATTTGACGCTATTATTTTTTAATGAAACTTTGTATGGCGATAAAGATTTGCTTTCAGAAATGCTAGACAATTCTCTTATTATCACCAAAAGGTTTGATAAAGATGAAAACAAAATATTTTTCGACATTACAAACAAATCATCATGTCCAGTAATTTTACATGCAGACCCTTCTCTACCAAGGAGAGCTGTGCCGAAACTACTAACTATTGGAGCTAAATCAAATATTCATTTCCATATTGATTTATCGAAAGGAAGTTTTAAATCAGTAAAATTTAAAGTTGAAAATTTTATTTATGATGTTGATCAAGAATTGGAATATCAATTGAAATTATAATTATTCTTGTTTTATTATTGAATAGCATAACTACAAAAACTAAATTTAACAATGAAAACTATTCTCATAACAGGAGCTACTAGCGGCATTGGAGAAGCAACAGTTAAATATTTCCTGCAAAATTCGTGGAAAGTAATAGCAACTGGTCGAAACCAAGAAAAACTGAACGGTTTAAAAACGTTAGGAGCCGAAATATTTATCATGGATGTCACAAATCCTCAGGATATCAACAACTTAGTAACACGCATTGTTAATACTGAAATAAATATTGATGTTCTTGTTAATAACGCAGGTTTTGGGCAATTTGGCACCATTGAAGAAACGCCAGATTTAAAAGCAAAAGCACAATTTGAGACAAATGTATTTGGCTTGGCTTCAGTAACGAGAGAAATTTTGCCACTCATGCGGAGGAACAAAACCGGACGAATTATCAACATCTCATCAATTGCTGGAAAAACGTCGATGCCTGGTGGAGGATGGTATTCTGCTAGTAAGTTTGCAGTCGAAGCAATTTCTGACGCATTACGTTGGGAAGTAAAGCAATTTGGGATTAAGGTTGTGATAATTGAACCAGGACCAATAAAAACAGATTTTGCAATCACTGTAAACCAAAATGTTGTTAAAGAAGAAAACGGTCCATACGGAAACCTCATTAATAGCCTTACTGGATCAACAAAGTCAATTAAGGGAGGAACAGCAGAAGG
>JBBQCZ010000104.1:0-14461 GCA_038319215.1 Bacteroidales bacterium
AGTTGTTGCAAAAGTGTGTCTAGCGAGGTGGCTTGAAAAGTTCTTATCAATTTTGCATACATCAGCAATTTCTTTTAGATAAGCATTCATTTTTTGATTTGTCTTAACAGGAAGCAAAACATTATTAGCAAGGCATTCATCATCATTTTTGTATTTATCAAGAATTTGCTGAGTCACATCAAGAATTGGAATACTACTAAGATTGTCCGTTTTCTTACGTTTTATCTTAATCCAGTTTGCTCCATCAGTTCCAATAACTAAATGTTCTTTAGTGAGACGTTTCAAATCAGAATGTGCGAGCCCTGTAAAACACGAAAAAACAAAACAATCGCGTACTTGCTCCAATCGTTTATTATTAAAGTCCTTTGCAATAATAGTATTTAGTTCTTCTTCTGATAAGAAACCTCTGTCGACTTTCTTGAGACGCATTTTAAAATTTGAGAAAGGATCATGATCCAAATAGCCATTATTAATAGCTAATCGAACAATTTTCTTAAAGTTCTTAATATACTTCAATGTTGTATTATGAGCACATTTACGAACAGTCTTAAAATAAATTTCATAGTCAACTATAAAATCGTGGTCAAGCTCATATAAATATAAGTCATCACGATTATATTTCTTTTTGATAAAATCCCGAGTGTGTTTAAGTGAAGTTTCATATCTCTCTACAGTTTCAGGTGAGTAGTCAATATCCACCAAAGCCATTATTTTATCATTATGTTCCCGAAAAAGTTCAAGAGTTTTTTTACCTTTCTCTTCATCTTCAACAATCCCAAGATAGGAGTTCTTGATTGCTACTGCAGTAACTGTTTTTCCTGTTTCACGTAGGTATTTGTAATGTTCGAACATTGTTGCGCGAGTAGATTCAAGGAAAGCATTTATGTCTCTAACTTTCTTTGAAGTTCCAATGGCATGTCCGGAACTACCACTCCACAAATTTTGGTCGATAGAAATGTGCATTGACATTTCAGATCGTTGAGAATTTACAGAAAGTCTTAAGTAGATTGGAATCTCACCATCATTGTTAGTTCTGTGTTTCTTTAAATAGAAATGGACATTAAACGTGTTTCTTTTTTCCATAATTAAATCAATTTTTAGATTTGTTAAAAATACTATTTATGGAATAAAATAAAGAATGCAAAGTGCTGCATATCAGTGCATAAGCATCGTAAAAGGTGTCCATCAGTAGGAGAGTTTTTGTGGACACCTATAGGACAACGCAAAACCCCTAAAATTGCTGTTTTTTGCAGAATGTAACTAAAACAAAAAACCCCGATAACGTTGGTTATCAGGGTTTTGCGCTACTTTGCTTTATCATCTGGCGGAGAGAGGGGGGTTCGAACCCCCGGTACCAGTTTCCCAGTACGTCAGTTTAGCAAACTGGTGGTTTCAGCCACTCACCCACCTCTCCAGGTGGTATTTTGAGATTGCAAAAATACACAAATTTTGATTGTGGCAAAACAAAATATCAATTATTATTTTAAATTTATTGACTAGTTGTCCTATAAGGCCATTTTATGTGGTATAAGTTCCTTCTATATAGAATTTTAGCATCAAAACTAAATGCTTTTATATGCTTTTTGAATCGGATTTAGATATCATAAAGCATCAGCTTTTCGATTTTGGTGTCTTGAATTTTTAAAATTTTAAATTTGAAAGTTTTACCAAAATCTTTGATGCTTATTGTACTGCCTTCTTTTGGGAAATTTCCTGTGTGGAAAAGAATATAACCTGCGATTGTTTCATATTCGTCAGATTCGCTTAAATCGAAACCAAATTCTTCGTTAAAAACATCAACTTCTTGTCTTCCCGATAATATAAAATCTCCATCATTTGTAATCTGCACACTTATTTGTGGTGCATCATGCTCGTCCTGAAATTCTCCAAATATTTCTTCTAAGATATCTTCAACCGATACCATTCCACTTGTATTTCCAAATTCGTCAACAACTATTGCTAGCGATTTGCCGCTTTTAATAAGTTGCTCAAAGAGCTTTTTTGCCGACATAGTTTCTGGGACAATCATCAATTGTCGCATGATGTTTCTGAGTTTCTGCGGGTTCTTGAAAATGTCTTTTACATTTATATACGCCTCAATTTCGTCAATACTATCTTTATATACAAGTATGTTTGAATGTCCCGATTCGATAAACTTATCTCTAAGTTCGGAAATTTCGGTATTTATCGACACTGCAACAATCTTATTTCTTGGAACAATGCACTCACGAAGTTTTATAGAAGAAAAATCCATAGCATTTTGGAAAATCCTTAGTTCGTGTGCGGCTTGTGATTCATTATTATCGGATCTACTTTTTTCGATAATATCGTCAATATCAATTTTGCCAAAAGCTCTCTCCTCAATTGTGTAATCAATTCCTGTTTTAGAAAACATTCTGATTATTCTTGACGAAAACCAAATTGTTATGCTGCCAATAGGGTAGAACAAGTAGTAAAATATTATTAGCGGTAATGAAAATGTTCTTAAAGCAGAGTGACTGATAATTCTGAATAGTGTTTTAGGAATAAACTCAGCTAAAAATAGAATTATCAAAGTCGAAATAATAGTTTGAATTAGCAAGATCGAAAACTCATTACTTACAATACCTCTTATCGGCATTTCAAGTATTTTAGCCATAAATATACCATATATAACTAAAACAATATTATTGCCAACTAGCATCGCTGTTATATACCTTGATGGGTTGTTGTTGAATATCGTTAGAATCTTTGAGCTAAGTCCAGATTCTTTTGTAGCAAGCTCCAATCGTAATTTATTGGATGATACAAAGGCTATTTCCATACCTGAAAAAAATGCCGACAATACTAGTGTAATTATGATAATCAGCCAGTCCATTATTTATATCTATTTTTTCTTTTCTCTGCGTTTTTTCTTTGCATACGTCTTACACCAAACATCCCTAAGCTAATTACGCTCATCGAGTAAACTAGCCAAGCCTTACTAATGCCAATTTTATTATGATAATAAATGCCTGCAATTAAACAAAAAACTGCCATTAGAATCCAGGCGTATTCAATCAGAACTATAAATTTATCTTTATTCATCTTTAATGTTTATTGAGCCGGTTGGTTTTATTATTTTCCATTTTGTAAATTCCTGATTAGATTCAAAACCATCGCCAAATAGTACTTCATCTGCTGTTGTTATTCTTACAAACTTTTCAGAATATATTATTTCTTTTTTCATGTCCCAGTATAACTGTTCGGTGTTGATTTTTTCGGCAGCTGCGGAATTATTAACTTCAACATCTGATTTTGCTTCCCAAATCTCTTCGTTTATCAAGTATTTTGCATAATTGCATTTTAAGGTTCCTGTTACTTCCATTGCTGAATTGAAAAATTCAACTTTTATTCCTTTTGGATATTCGTCAAATTGGACTTCTGTTTTATCGTAGCGAACAAGTTCAGGAGCATAAATCTTTAGTTTTATTCTCCCCGAATCGCTAAAACTAGTTTCCAGATCGGTAACGGTAAAAGATGGTAATGTGTTTGATTTTGTTATTCGGTTTATGGTTTCTATATCATTCTTACAACAAAGAATTATCGTGCTAACGAGAAACATCAGCACGATAATTTTTATATTGGTTATTTTGATTTTATGAATCACTTACCTGATATATCTTACAGTTGTAGTTTCTCCTATCCAACAACCGATTGTTACTGTTTGGCCATCAAGAATATTAACCCAGAAACCCTCTTCTTGAGTTGGAAAACTTCCAGAATAGCGACCAATCAATTCGTTGGCTTCATCAGCTACCGATGAATCAACATTTTTAGCTTTTATAAATTGGTCAACAATTAGCCAATTAACACTCTTCTTTTCAAAAGCAGTTTCCCCACAATAACCGCCAGCAGCATAAACTCTTCCAATAAGCAAGTATGCTTTTCCATAGTTTGGATTGTTTGCTATTGCATTTCTTGCAGCAGTACGACATTTAGGGTAATTTTTAAAATTGTTATAATAAAGTAATCCTAATTCGTAATACATATCAGCTTTTTTCAATGCATCAGTTTCAAGACTGATTGCTTCTTCATAAAATTTCTCTGCGTTTGTGCCATCACCTCTTTTAAAGTAGCTTTGTGCAATGCTATGAGCTGCATTTGATGACTTCTCAACACTATAAACTGCTATTGCACAATTCATATACAGGTCAGAAAGTTTACATTCGTCAGATTTTCCTCTATCAAGAAGATTTAGTATTTTTTGTGCAAGTTCAGAGTTTGTTGGATCGGCTTCGAATTTAGGACCAAATAAATTAACTATCGCTTCGCAATCCGCAGCTCCGCTGTTTACGAACATTTCTTCAATAGATTTTGCAGTTTCTTCTAATTTTGCCTTTTTATCATCTTTAGTTTCTTTAGCAATTTGGTAATTTAATGCATCGCTAATTTTACTATATGACTCAACTACGTTTTCTTTGGTTAATTCTTCTTTTCCAAAGAGAACAACAACAGTGTTCATGTAAAAACCTAGAACAAAATATTCAGTATCATTTCCACCTAGATTGAAAGATTCTGTAAGAACATCATAAGCAGCCTTAACGTCGTTTGGGTGGTATTTGAGCATTGAAGTCGCTTTTCGTCCAAGAACCATTGCCTTTTGATCGAAGTAGGTTATTCTATTGTCATAAACCATCATCAAAGTGTCGATGTAAGCTTCGCGTTTTACATCTTCAGTTTGTTCATTAATGTAATATTCAATAATAGTTGTTCCATGAATATAAATATTCTTTGTAGCCTCAGGACAGTTGTTAAAGCACCATCTCCATGAAGGCATTGCGTCTTTAAAATTATTTTGATTAAAGAACTCTGTATAAGTTGATAATTTTATTCTGCATGATTCCGGATCGTCACCGTATTTCTCATCCTGTGCATTAACGCTAAAGCTGAGGAGCATCCCTATCACTAAAACCGGTAAAAAAACTTTAGTTTTCATAATTGTATTCTTTATATATTAATTTAATCAAATTTACTTTTCACAAACCACATTTCTGCTAGACTAAAACTAACCCCAACAATAGCATAATTTTCTTTTATTAAGTTATTCTCGAGGGTTCCTCTCTGTCCTAATTGTAACGAGAGATTAAAAGATGTCTTAGATCGTTTCATCGGTAGTCCTAAACCAAAACTTATGCCAAAGTCTGAAATTGGTGTTTCGCCTGTTGAAAGTTTAAAGTATGTCTGGTTAAAATGAACACCTGCACGGTAGCTAACACCTTGCCAATATTTGTATGCATTTCCATTTATCCCTGCTGGAGTGTATTCGGTTCCAAAAGATAGATAAGACCCATTACTAAGCGTGTCAACAACTCCAAAAAACTGAGCATTACTCCAATCTTGCATGGTGTAATCTACTCCCATAAATAATTTATTGTTATAGTTGTATCCAAGGCCAAATCCAATTTTTTGAGGTAAACTAATAATTCCTTTTTCTTCATTAGATTGGTAAATTGTGTCAACAACGGCCGAACTTCCAGTGCTTAAAGTATTATAGATTACTGTATTGCGTAAACTGTTAAGTTTAGAATTATATCCATAAACTCCTGCAATACTTAAAGAATTTTTATTGTTTATATTAATGGTGTAATTTAGACCTGCGTCAAAAGTAAAATCATTAACCCTGATTATGTTTTGCTCGATTATATTTAAATATGCTCCAGATTCATCATCAAAGTCGATTGCGTTAGATTGATAAATTTTTCCAAATAAGAACGAAGCATTAATTCCAATATTAAGATTTTTTACTGGAGTAAAAGAGTTGTTCCACAATACTCGATTAACGCCACCATTGCCAGCGTATAAATAATCTTTGCTCACATTAAGAAGTGTATCATTGGCTTTTATAGCATAACCTACATTACTATATGGCATAACACCGAAACATGTTTTCCACCATTTTTGAACTTGAAATCCAAAAATTATATGAGAAAGTTGAAAATCGGTTTTGGATAGAGATGAGGCTGGATTTTCGATACTGTAATTTCTAATACCGCCATTAATTCCAAAATCTAACAAAAAAGTAAGACTGTCGATGCCAGAGGTTCCAGCAGGATTGATAAAGTTTAAGTTATTATTGTAAGGTAAAGTATAGCTTAAACCGCCCATTGAGTTATTACGGACAAGTGAGCTGCTATAAATGTCTCCAATTCCGTATCGGGTGTAAGGAGATCCTACTCTGCCTTGAGCAAAGATTGCTGAAGTAACCGATAAAATGATTATCGCTGAGAAAAAAAGTTTATACATTTAGTTCTAAAATTTTATTTAAACCAATTGCTGTTAAATTTGGCACTGCAAAAATGCGATTTTTTAACAACTTTTCAAAGAAAAAGCTATCTCCACCCGTAAAAACTACAATTAAATCTTTAAATTCATTATTAAACTCAGCAATTAGCCCTTCAACTTCATGCAAAATTCCATTTTGAACTCCGCAAATTATTGCATCATCAGTAGTTTTTCCGAATAAATCCTGCTTATCCTTATTAATATTTAGTAACGGTAGTTTTCCTGTAAAAGTATGTAGCGATTTAAATCTTATGTTTAATCCTGGGCTTATGCTCCCACCTAAATATTCGTATCCGTTTCTTAAAATATCGTAAGTTATTGCCGTGCCAGCATCAATTACTAAAGTGTTTTGACCTGGAAATAGTACCGAGGAACCCACAACAGCAGCAATTCTATCTTGACCAAGAGTATGCGGAGTTTCGTATTTAATGGTTATTGGCAAATTTAATTGGTAAGAAAATTCGATTGTTTGAAAAGATTTATTTAAGTGTAGATTTAATTCCTCCGAAATTTCACGCACTTTTGACACTATACAAAAGCCTATTTTCTTCTCAAAATTATCTTTCTTTAGGAAATTTAATGCTTCTTTATCTGTTTGAAAAACCATACTAATCTCAATTTTGTCGTTTTCGAAACAAAATAGTTTAAGATTAGTATTTCCGGCATCAATAATAAGCCTTAACATAGCTGGTTTTTTATGTTTGCAAAAATACTATTTTAATTATTTTAAAATCGTTGTTCATAAATAATATTAATTTATTATATTCGCAGCCTGAATTAATTTAAAGAATTTATATTAAGAATTTCACTAAAAATTATAGTAATGGCAGTATTACAGAAGATTAGAAACAGAGCGGGAATATTTGTAATTATTTTCGTAGGAGTAGCGCTGTTTTTATTTATCATTGATCCGACAACTTTTCGTAGTTTATTTCAGAAGAACGATACAAGCGTAGCTGAAATAAACGGTGATGAGGTTGATTACAAGGAATTTCAAGAGTTTTTTGAGACTCATCGCGAATTTATGTTAGTCGCTCAGCGCAAAAGCAATCTTGATCCTGAGGAAGATAAAAGAATTAGAGAACAAGCTTGGAATGATATCTTGCAAAAGTATTTGATGGAGCCTTATTTTGAAGAAGTTGGCCTTTCAGTAAGCGATGTAGAATTGGAAGATTTACTTTACGGTTCAAATATTCATTCTGTTATTTTACAGAATTTTACAAATCAGCAAACCGGACAGGTTGATACAGCGCAGATTAAGTCGTTTTTCGAAAAAGCTGGCGATGACCCTGGTTATACAGTAATTGCGGAATATTGGAAAAATATTATTAAAAAAGACCGCGTTAGTACAAAATATAACAACATGGTTGGCAAAGGGTTTTATACTCCTAAAAAAATGGCAGAAATGGACTACAACGAGAAAAACAACACTGTTGATTTAGAGTTGGTTTTTAGACCGTTTAAGAGTATTGCTGATGAAAGTGTGAAAATTACAGATGCTGATTTGAAAACATATTATGACGAACATCAGTATATGTTTATGGAAAGAAAAGCAAGTAGAGATATTGAATATGTTATCTTTAATACTATTCCTTCTGTTGAAGATACTGTTGCAACTCTTGATGAGGTAAAAGAGCTTTATGCCGAGTTTACTGTTCTTGAGGATGAATTACTTGAGTATACTAATCGTTACACTGAAATTAAGACTCCAGAGGTTTTTGTAGGACCAAATGGATTACCTGTTGGATTGCCAGAAGGTTTCTTTAATATGCCTGTTGGAACGAATTCAGATATTATTCTAGATAATAATATGTTTTACTTCACAAGAATAGTTGAAGAAGGAATGCGTCCAGATTCAGTTATGGCTAGTCATATATTATTAGTTCCTAATGATTCTGTTCCAATTGAAGTATGTCGCGCTAAAGCTGATAGCCTTTTGGCTTTAGTGAAAAAAGGTGAAGATTTTGCTTTGTTAGCTGTAATGAATTCTGAAGATCCAGGTTCAAAACCTCAGGGTGGCGATTTGGGTTGGTTTACCGACGGTATGATGGTTAAAGAATTTAATGAAGCTTGTTTTACTGGTAAACCTGGTGATGTGCTTATTGCTGAAACTCAATTTGGTGTTCACATTATTAAAGTTGTTCAACAAACTAAGCCAAGTAAAAAAATCAAACTTGCTACGTTAAACAAAGAAATACATTTCTCTGATAGAACATCGAATTTTTACTTCTCTCAAGCAAGTACTTTTGCTGCAAACAATACAACTTCAAAGAAATTTGACGAAGCAATTGTTAATGGTAAACTTGTTAAAAGAATTGCATCTAAATTAAACGAACTTGATGATCAGATAAGTGGTATAGAGGATGCAAGAGAAATTGTTCGTTGGGTTTATAATGCAGAAACTAAAAAAGACGACATCTCTGCAGTATTTAACTTCCCTGATAAATATATTATTGTAAAGGTTTCGGCTGTTAGAGAAAAAGGTGTGCTTCCTCTCGAAGATGTAAAAGAAATTATTGAACCTACTGTTTTGAATAATAAAAAAGCAGATATGTTGATTGCTGAATTAAAGAAAGATGTTGCCGCAAAATCAGACTTATTCGCTATTGCTGGTAAATATGGTGTTGAGGTTGATACTTTAACAGGTATTAGTTTTGCATCGTTCTCTCTTCCTGGTCTTGGAATCGAGCCAAACGTTAATGCCGTTGCAGCAAATATTGAAATAAATAAAATCTCTGATCCTATTAAAGGAAACAATGGTATTTATATTCTTAAAGTTTATAATGCAACTAAGGCTCCTGAAAAAACTGACTTCTCAGCGGAACAACTTGGCGTTATGAGAAATCAAGCTTCACAAGTTTATAAGATTTTTGAAGCTGTTGAAAAAATGGCTGAAATTTCTGATTACAGAGCAAAATATTTCTAGACAATATTTTATTATATTATATCATATTAGAACGCCTCAAATTGGGGCGTTTTTTTTTAGCTTAAGTTTTTAGCACTGTGCAAGATAAAAGTGCAATCGCGGCCTAGTATGGGTATAAAACAAGTAAACTAGACAATTTATCGCTTTTGTTTATTCGGATGCCGTTCGTTATAAAAAATGATTCATTTTATGAGCATTACACAAATTGTAACCAATCTTAAAAAAACGCCGTGGGGAAACTTAAAAACAATGTTTATTTTAATGATATTAAAAGCATTAAGTATTTTTCATATCCTCTATTTAGATTGAATATAAATCTGCATTTTGTGTGAAAAAAACTTAGCAATAACTTTCAGGTTTAAAAAATGTGATATAAGTTTGTAGAAATTAATTTAAGAATTTATTAATTAAAATTATAAAGAAAATGGCTTACGTAATTAGTGATGATTGTACTGCTTGCGGTACTTGTATTGATGAGTGTCCAGTTGAGGCAATCTCTGAAGGTGATATCTACAAAATTGATGCAGACGTTTGTACTGACTGTGGCGCTTGCGCTGATGTTTGTCCAGTAGAAGCAATTCACCCTGAATAGTTAACAAAAACATTGAAAAAAAGACTGCTAGCCTCTGGTTAGCAGTCTTTTTTTTTATTTAGTTTGAAGTGATTCCAATTTTAATTCATTTGTGCCAGAGTTTATTCTCAAGCTTGATAGGATTTTTTCGATTTTAAAGTGGTATGATCTGCATTATCAACATGACAAGAAATAGACTAAAAAGTGTTCGTAAATTAAAGCAACTTAGATATTTCCTCAAAGTAATTTATTTCTTTAAATTTGTATTCTTCGGGTTTCGATTTTTCGCCATAGTTAACAATTATTGGAAAAGACTTTGCATATTTTACAGGTGTCATCAATCGATATTCAATTCCTTCTGGTGCGAAAATTTCCCAAATATAAATTTGTTTTTTTGAGTCGATAAGATATATATTTATTTCTTTTGAAATCAATTTGCCTTTATCTGAAGCGGTAATTGTGTTAAGAACAAAATGTTTATCTGTTTCTTTTTCAAATTCGGTTATCTTTTCAGCAATAACGCCATGGCTTTCAAATATTATCATACTTGAATCGGTAAGTCTAAATCTATAGTTTTCTTCTTCTCGAGCGGGGCAATAAACATAATAGTCATAATCATACATTTTTAAACTGATCCAATTTTCTTCAAGGCTGATATTTGTGCTTTTTATAATTGGTGTTTCTGTCATGTGTTTTAATATTGTTGCATAAGAGTTACGGTATTGCGAAGTTTCGAACTTCGATGGGAATTCAAAATCCATTATTAGCGAATAGTAATCAGAATTTTTTCGTTTGTCAATGAATACAAATTGATGGTCTTTTTCTGTGCCCCCAGTATATATTATTTGTGCCGAGTCCTTATTAATTGGCAACCCAATGTTTTCTAATAAATCATCATTTTCATCATTCTCTTCAACTTTTTCAGTTTTATTTTTTCTCTGATTTGATGAGGGTAATTTATCGGGTTTGTCATTACCACAAGAATAAATAATCAGTCCAATAATCGTAAATGCAATAATATAAAAATGATTTTTCATAATGTGTATTTAAAAAAAAACGGCATGTAATCAGCTGTCAACTGAGCAACATGCCGTCGTATTGAATTATTTTATTTCAAATATTTATCCAGCCACGCCTTAAATTCGCGTTGCCATAAAATACTATTTTGTGGTTTTAGAACAAAGTGCGATTCCTCAGGGAATATCAATAATTTACTTTCCACACCATTAAGTTGAGCAGCATTAAATGCTTGTAGGCTTTCTGTGTATGGTATTCTGAAATCGTTTCCACCAGATATTATTAAAATAGGAGTATTCCAGTTTTTTACAAAATTGTGAGGAGAATTTTTGTAAGAGTTTTGTGCAACTTTATTATTCTCTTCCCAATAAGCTCCGCCAAGGTCGTGGTTTACAAAAAACATCTCTTCAGTTGCAGCATATTGCGACTCAAGATTAAACATTCCGCAATGAGCAATAAATGCTTTGAATGTTTTGTCTTCGTTATGCCCTGCTAACCAATACACAGAGAATCCTCCATAAGAAGCTCCTACGGCTCCAATTCTATCTGCATCAATAAAAGCTTCTTCTTTAATTGCATCAACGGCAGACATATAATCTTTCATGTTTTGTCCACCATAGTCGCCAGAAATTTGCGCATTCCATTCTGTTCCAAATCCTGGTAAGCCTCTACGGTTTGGTGCAATAACTACATAGCCATTTGCTGCCATCATTTGGAAATTCCAACGATACGAGAAAAATTGCGAAACTGCTGATTGTGGTCCACCTTGGCAATATAATATTGCTGGGTATTTTTTTGTTGCGTCGAATTTTGGTGGTAAAATTACCCAAACCAACATTTGTTTGTTGTCGGTAGTTGTTACCCATTTTTCTACAACTTTTCCAAATTCTATATTGTCGTAAATGTTCTGATTTGTAAATGTTATTTGTTTTTCAGTACCATCAGTATTTATTTCGAAAATTTCGGTAGCCATTGACATCGACATCTTTTGAGCAATAAAACCACCATCATTGTATGAAATACTTGTGAAATCGTGTTGCCCATCTGTTAGTTGTTTTACAAGCCTCGATTTTAAATCAATGCTAAAAATCTGATTTGTTGCATTGATACATGAGATAAAATATATTAGATTATCGTTTCCATTTTGCATTGGCCAAACAACATTAGATACATTGTAATCAAAATCAACTGTAATATAATCTTTAGCGCCTGTTTCTAAATCCATTACAAAAAGCCTTTCTTTGTCAGCTTCGTATCCTGGTGTTTCCATGCTAATCCATGATATTTTTTTTGAGTCAGGACCAAATACTGGGTATTTGTCGTAGCCAGTCATGCCTTTGGTAATATTTTTTGTCGATTTGTCAGATAGTTTATAAAGATAGATATCAGAATCTGTGCTTAGTGCATATTCTTTACCGCTCATTTTTTTGCAGGTGTAAGCAATCATCTTTCCGTCTGGACTCCAAACAATCTCGGCATCATCAAAATATGGACTTAATGGACTGTCGAACTTTTCGTCTTTCATAATATCGACTGGATTCGTTACAAGAGCACCATCAAAATCGGCTATAAAAATATGAGAATACATGTAATCAGACCATGCATTCCAATGTCTATACATTAGGTCATCAGCCATTATTACATTTGTTTTTGGTAAATCGGTATATACTTCTTGCGGGGTTTCGTCAAGTTTTACATCCGATAGAAAAAGCACCTTGTCACCTGTTGGAGAAATTTTAAAAACATTTACACTTGTTTCTAAGTTAGAAATTTTTATTTTTTCTGTTCCGTCTGCATTCATTGTCCAAAACTGAACAGTATCTGTTTCTGTTGACAAGAAGGCGATTTTCTTACCATCATCTATCCATCTTGGGTTAATGCATGAAAATTCTCCACCTGTAATTCTAGTCGCATTTCCACCTGCAGTAGGGATTACAAAAATGTGAGTGTAACCTCTATTTTCTTCAATGTTGTAAAAAGTTACATTATAAGCAATCGATTTTTTGTCAGGACTTAGTTGAGGGTCACTAACACGACCGAATTTCCATAATATTTCAGGGGTTAAAATTCCATTTGAAATTTCACTGTCGGTTAACGAGACATCGGGTATTGGTCCTGGGTCAAATGCTATTTGTTTAACATCTGGTTTACATGAAACCAAAACAACCACAATTACGAAAAGATACAACCAGTTTTTTTTCATTTTATTAGTTTTTTTTGTTAAACGCTAAAGTTATCCGTTGCAGCAGAAATATTAATAATTTCAGCTCGCTGCTGTGGAATCGGACAAGATTGGCATTTTTGTTTCTCTATCTTTGTTTATCAATAACTTCGTTTAGTCCATTAACTGCGGGGTCGTAATTAGGTGAGATTTTTAAAGCTTTGCGATAATCTGTCTCTGCAAGTTTATATTTACCCATTAACTCGTAAGTGAAACCACGGTTATAAAACGCTTTGTAAGCTAAAGAATCAGAACTAATAGCATTAGAAAAACAGCTTAAAGCCTTTCCATAATCTTTTTTCTGGTTAACATAAATGTTTCCAAGATTAAAGTGTGCTTGATAATACAATGAATCAATCTTTAGTGCTTCGTTATATTCCTGGATTGCAATATCTGTGTTTCCATATTGTTGGTTTACCCATCCCGAATTAAATCTTATTTCGCTATTTTTCGGGAAAAGCATAACAGATGTTTTAAAATATTCGATGGCTAGTGGGTCGTCGAGTTTAGCGTAAATTACACCTATAAGGTTATATGCTTCCCAATGTTTATTGTCATATTCAATTGCTTTCTTCAGCGCTTTAATTGCATCCTCATAAGCCTCTGTTTCATTTAGGATAAGAGCTTTCACAAAATAAGAATCTGCATTTTGCAGGTTATTTCTTTCAAGCTCCATAATTTCAGTCATTGACTCATTGTACATTTTAACATAAAAATAAATCTTTGACAATTCCACTCTAGCTGGAGCATTTTTAGGATAACGGAAAAGACATAATGAGAGTATGTTTTTAGCCTTTTCAGAATCCCCTAGAATAAGATAAAGATTAGATAGTTTCGTGTAAAGCTCTTGTCTTAAAGTGTCAACCTTAATTGCAATTTCGAGATCATTTGCCGCCTCTTTTAAATTCTCTTGTTTAAAATTTAGTTCTGACCTTTTAATAAAAAGATCAGCATTTTTAGGATTATCTCGTATCAACTCATTCAATTGGTCGATAGTAATTGTTGAGTCATTGAGAATATCTAAACTTAATTTATCTGATTTTCCATTATTACAAGAAACCAGAAAAATAGAAAAAGCGAAAAATATTAAAAAGTATTTTAGCATTGCTTATTTAAGTTTTTCGATTATTTTCTTTTCTATTTCGTCCATTAATTCAGGATTATCTGTAAGAATGGTTTTAACGGCATCACGACCCTGACCAAGTTTTGTTTCACCATAACTGAACCAAGAACCGCTTTTTTTAATGATTTCGAAATCAACACCCAAATCGATAATCTCACCAATTTTGCTTATTCCTTGACCATATAAAATGTCGAATTCTGCTTTGCGGAAAGGTGGAGCCACTTTATTTTTAACGACTTTAACTTTTGTTCTGTTTCCAGTAACATCTTCGCTGTCTTTTATCTGTCCTGTACGACGTAT
>JBBQCZ010000105.1:0-14415 GCA_038319215.1 Bacteroidales bacterium
CATTTATTGTAATAGAAGGACTAGACGGTGCGGGAAAATCTACCCAGATTGAATTACTTAAAGAATATTTGAACAAGAAGAACAAAGAATTTGAGTTTATTCATTTCCCAACAACAGATTCTCCAGTATTTGGGGATATGATTTCTCGATTTTTGAGAGGAGAATTTGGCAGTCTTGATCAGGTTAATCCTTATTTGGTAGCCTTGCTATTTGCTGGCGACAGGTTTAACATGTCGGCAGATATTAAAAAATGGTTGGCTGAAGATAAACTTGTTGTTAACGACAGATATGTGTATTCTAACATTGGTTTTCAATGTGCTAAGATGAAAACTCAGGAAGAAGCAGATGAGCTTTTTGATTGGATTTTTGATCTTGAATTCAATTATTTTAAAATTCCTAAACCTGACCTAAGCATTTTTCTAGATGTGCCTTTTAGTTTTACAAAAAAACGATTAACAGAAAACCGCGAAGGCAAAGATCGTGAGTATTTACAAGGAAAGACAGACATACACGAGGCTAATCTAGATTTCCAAAAAAATGTAAAAGAGACATATCTTAAAGCCATTAGCAAAGATAAAAACTTTATCAGAATTGATTGTACCGACAGCGATGGAGAGATGTTACCAGCTAAAATTATTTCTGATAAGATAACAATTGAGATTGAAAAACGTTCTATAATTTAAATTACTAAAATTGAAGCAGATATGAAAGTATTAAGAAACTTTAGCCGATTACTTGTTGGGCTTATTTTTATTTTTTCGGGTTTTGTTAAAGTGGTTGATCCTCTAGGTTCTGCCTACAAATTTATTGACTATTTTGAGGCTATGCATCTCAATTTTCTTGGTGGTGCGGCGTTGGCCTTAGCAATAATAATGTCGGTCGCCGAACTTGTTATTGGGATAGCATTAGTTTTTAATTTGGTGCCAAAACTTGCATCATGGGGTGTGTTGCTATTTATGGGATTTTTCACTCCGCTGACATTATGGCTAGCAATTGCTAATCCTGTAAGCGACTGTGGCTGTTTTGGCGATGCATTAATTCTAACAAATTGGCAAACATTTTACAAAAATCTAATCATTCTTGCTTTTGTTGCCATAATATTCCTAGCTCGAAAAAAATATAAACCTGCTTACAATCCATTTTTTCAATGGACTTTAGGGATATTATTTACTATTTCTGCAGTTTTAGTGTCGGTTTATTGTTTAAGAAATCTTCCAATTATTGATTTTAGACCTTATCATATTGGAGCTAGTATTCCCGAAGGCATGAGTGTTCCCGAAGATCAATTGCAGAATAAAGATATTTATAAAAGTACATTTATTTACGAAAAAGACGGAAAACAACAGGAATTTACGCCAGAAAACCTACCGGATTCTACTTGGAAGTTTGTTGATGCTAAACATATACTTGAAAAAGAAGGATACAAACCACCTATTCACGATTTTACTATCGAGCCTGTTTTTTTACCAGGAATAAGTCCTGAGCCTATCGAGCCTGTTTATGTAAATCTTTATGATGCAGAATTTATTTACTCTAAAGCTAAAGACACTGTTACTTATTTTGCAGATAATTTACCCGATAACACTTGGAAATTTGAATCAATAATTTGCGAAGCAGATATAAATATTGAGCTTATAGATATTGTTTATTTAAGCCCTGATGGGACAGAGGAAAATTTCAAACTCGACAAATTACCTAGCTCCGACTACGTTTTTCTAGATGCCATTTACCCAGAACAAGAAGACGTAACGGCTGTTGCTTATGGTGAAGATATTGCTCCATCAGTTTTGGAAGATGATTCTTATTTCTTCATAATGGTAATGCTGGATGTTAATAAAACTAATAAAAAATATCTTGAAAAAATCAATAAAATTGTTGAGTTTTGCAAAGAAAAAGATTATAAATTCTATTGTCTTACAGCTTCAAACACTGAAGATATTTCTGCTTTTGTTAAAGAAAATAAACTTAGTTTCGACTTTTACAATACCGATCCAATTACGCTTAAAACTGTAGTTAGATCAAACCCAGGCTTACTATTACTAAAAAATGGGGTAGTCCTTAACAAATGGGCAGGACGGAATATTCCAAGTACAGAAAAGCTGACACGCGATTTAAATGCAACATCTATCACAGCGCATCTAGATGTACAAACCAATTACCTTATAATAATTTACATTTTATCAGTTTTATTATTTATGTCTTTATTTCAGATATTATACAACTGGTTAATAAAAAACAAATACGTTAATAATTAAAAGTTCGATATGAGAAATAAAATAGTTGCCGGAAACTGGAAGATGAATACCATGTTGACCGAAGGTGAAGATTTAGCAAAAAAAATAAATGAGTTTATGGCGGAATATGATGCCAGACAAGATACTAAAGTAATAATTGGAGTTCCATTTACTCATATCGACAGAATTGTAAATGCTGTAGATCAAACAAAAATTGGCGTATCTGCTCAAAATTGCTCGCAGTACGATTCGGGTGCATACACTGGAGAGATTTCGGCTTCAATGATTAAGGCAATTGGCGCTCAATATGTAATTGTAGGTCACAGCGAAAGACGTCAATATTTTGGTGATACAGCTGAAATTATTGGTATAAAGCTCGAAAAATTGTTCAAAAATGAATTATTGCCAATTTTTTGCTGTGGCGAAAGTTTAGACGAAAGAATGGATGAGCAACATTTTGAGGTAATAAAATCACAGCTTATCAATTCCTTAGTAAAAGTAAATAAAGACAATATTTTAAAAACTGTTATAGCGTACGAACCTGTTTGGGCTATTGGAACTGGACAAACTGCCACTCCAGATCAGGCACAAGAAATGCACGCTTTTATTCGCAGTACACTTGCCGAATTATATGGAAAGTTAGTTTCTGAGGAAATTAGTATTTTATATGGGGGAAGTGTAAACGCTGCTAATGCATCGGAACTTTTTGCTTGCAAGGATATTGATGGTGGACTTGTTGGTGGAGCTTCGCTAAAAATAGAAGATTTTAAAACAATTATTAAATCAATTTAAATGAATTACGTAGAAGTTGTAATAAATATACCTGAAGAAAAAGCTGCATTATCGGAAATTATTGTTGCATTTTTGGCAGAACAGGGTTACGAAAGCTTTTCGGAAGAAAGAGAAAAACTACTTGCTTATGTTTCCGAAGATGTTTATGATGTTGAAAACACCGATATGCTTTTGAAGTCATATAATTTAAAATATACAGTAAATATTATTGCTCAGCAAAACTGGAACGAAGAGTGGGAGAAAAATTTTGATCCAACTGTAATTGATGACATTCTCACAATCAAAGCTCCGTTTCATAAAGAAGAATTTAATACTACTCATACAATAATTATTGAACCAAAAATGTCGTTTGGCACTGGTCATCATGCTACAACTCACATGATGTGCAAATTGATGGCAGAGTACGATTTTTCAGAATCTAGAGTTCTCGACTATGGTTGTGGAACTGGTATTTTGGCAATTTACGCATCAATACTAGGAGCAACAGATGTAATTGCAGTAGATATAGATGAGTGGTCTTACGAAAACACTCTGGAAAACGCTCAAAAAAATCAAATTGCAAATATTACTGCTATTAGAGGCGACATTAAAGCGGTTCCAGAGTTGAAATATGATTTTATTTTTGCTAACATAAACTTAAATGTTCTGAAGAAAGACATTCCTGTTTTAGCTGAATACATGAACAAAGCCTCAGTTTTATTTCTTAGCGGGTTCTTAATAAACGAATTACCGCAGATTGAAAAGGTTTGTTCTGATAATGGTTTGCTTTTTGTAAAACACATGGAAAGAGACAACTGGGCAGGTTGTATTTTTAATAAAAACTAATTATGAAAAAATTATTAGCAGCAATATTACTCTTAGCATCTTCTCAGTTTGTATTTTCGCAAGTTTTCCCTGAAGATCCTGCAAAATTTATTAAAACTTTTGATCAAGAACTGGGATATACAGGTGAAGTTCGTGAGGGAGCTAAAAGCATTTCAAAGGAATTTGGAGATTTTTGGGAGACTGACAGTCTTACTACAGATGAAAAAAAGTCTTTCATTAGTACAGTTAATTTGATGGCTTCGAAAGGATGTAAAGGCTACCCAGACTTTGTTTGCTTCGCTGATAATGCAATGAATTTTAACCGCAAGAGATTTGACCGCGGGCAATATCAGATTTACGAAAAAGCTATGATCGACATGCTGAATGATGGTAAAAGACCCAAACTCAGCGATATTTCCGATTATTTGCTCACTATGAATGCTTTAATGGCAAAAAATATTATCTCTAAAGGTGCAAGAACTTATTGGAAAGCTGAAAATAGTTCCTTTTTGATAAAGTACGACAAAGGGATAAAAATTGTTTTCAACAATATCAATCTTATTGGGTATCAAGGTGTTGACTCTGTGAAAATTTACAAAACGGATGGCGAATATTTTCCTGTTAAAAACTCATGGAAGGGAAAAGGGGGCATTGTAAGTTGGGAAAGAGTTGGATACGGACTCGACAGTATATCTGCAAAATTGGGAAACTACAATATTGACATGAGAAATATTACATACACTGCCGACTCGGTTATTTTTACAAATACTATGTTTTTTAAGCAACCGATGATGGGAAAAATCATCGACAAAGCTGGAAATCTTGACAATCCAGTAAAATCCGATTATCCAAAGTTCACATCATACAATCAGCATTTTGCATTAAAAAACATTGTGCCTGGTATCGATTACGAAGGTGGTTTTAGTATTGCAGGAAGTAGTTTTATTGGATCCGGCACAAAAGAAGAACCTGCAAAAATGAAAATCACAAAAAGTGATACTATTACATTTACAGCTTATTCTAGAACCTTCTACATCGACAATCAGAAGATAGTTTCTGACAATTGCGCGATAGTTTTAAAAATGGGGCAAGATTCTATTTATCATCCTCATCTTTCATTTAGGTTTAACAACGATAAAAACTTTTTGGAATTAATCAGAACAAAAGAAGACATGTCGAAAGTGAACTTCACCAATTCATATCACGCAATGACAATGGATTTTACATGGATGCGTTGGTATATCGACAAATATAAGATAGAATTTTCGATGATTAAAACTCCAGGTGTACCAAATGAGGTTATGTTTGAATCATCAAATTATTATCGCCAGGACAGATATCGTGAAATACAAAAAAGAGATCCTCAGAACCCACTAGAGGTCGTCACAGGATTTGTTAGTGCTTGGGCAGGATATCCAGAATTTTATCTTAGCGATTTGGCTAAATATATGGGATATAGTCCGGCTCAGGTTGTACAAATGGTTCTTAACCTTGCTTATCGTGGATTTTTAAGTTATGATACTGAAACTGAATTTATTAAAGTTTATCCCGAAGCTTGGCGATTTTTGGAAGCTCATCGCAAAACAAAAGACTCGGATGTAATTCAGATTCACAGTAAAACAGACGCCGACATTTCAAATGCAGAATTAAGCTTACTTAACTTCGATTTAAAAATTGATGGAGTTGAATTTATTCACTTATCCGACTCGCAGAATGTAAAAATATATCCAATAGACAAAAAAATAACTGTTAAGAAAAACAGAAATATGATGTTTAATGGTACTATTCAAGCTGGTCAGTTTTATTATTATGGTAGTAATTTTAAATTTGACTACAACCGTTTTATGATTGAGCTTAACCAATGTGATTCGATGAAGATGGTTGCCGAAACCGACTTTATGGACTCTGAAGGAAAGTATAAACCAGCTATTGTTAGAAATAAACTGGAACAGATAAATGGAGAATTCTACATTGATGAACCTATGAATAAATCGGGCAAATCTGATTTTGACGAATATCCTAAATTTAATTCAAAATCGAAAACATACGTGTACTTCGACCGACCTGATGTTTACAATGGGGCATACAAAAGAAATGAGTTTTATTTTGAAGTCGATCCTTTTGAAATGGATAGTATTAAAGGTTATTCTCGTGATAATTTAAAATTCAAGGGAACTCTGTATTCTGGAACTATCTTCCCTCCGATTAAAGAGACTTTGGTTCTTCGTAAAACCGATTTTTCTCTTGGCTTTAACACCCAAACAAGCCCTGTTGGATTACCATTATATGGCGGAAAAGCTACATACTGGCACGAAATAGACCTTAGCAATCAAGGACTTAGAGGTTCGGGAAAAATTGATTATATAGCTTCTAATATTAACGCCGATTATTTGTTGTTTTTCCTCGACCACATGGAAGGACATTCTGAAAATTTCGAAATTAAAAAGCAAAGTTCGCCTATTGAGTTCCCACAAGTTTTAGGTAATGACAATACGTTAAGATGGAATGTGGAAGATGATGATTTCTTCATTAAAAAAGACACTGTAGATTTTAAAATGTATGAAAATCAGGCTATCCTCGACGGAGATTTAAATCTTACTTCTACAGGTTTAATGGGTAGCGGAATTATGCATATTGACAAAGCAAAAATTACATCTAATCAATTTAAATATAAATCAGACATTGTAGATTCCGACACTGCCGATTTTGACTTATACACAATAAATATTTTAAATACAGATTTTGAATCCGACAATGTTAATACACATATAGATTTTAAAGAGCGTAAAGGAGTATTTAGAACTAATGGTGAAAAAACTATTTGGACTTTTCCTAAGAACAAGTATATAAGCGAAATGAATGAAATGACTTGGTATATGGATAAAGACGAGCTTGCAATTAGTGCAGATACAGACGTGCTTGCTAAGCTTGAAAACGCAGATCCGAATATAAGTCCAAATGAGTGGGAAGATATATTCCTTGAAGGTCCAAAATTTACATCTGTGCATCCTCGACAAGATTCGCTTTCGTTTGTAGCACCAAGAGCTAGATACGATTACAAAGAACATATTATCTATGCCGAAGGAGTTAAATTTATTAGAGTTGCAGATGCTACAATTTACACCGACGATGGCAATGTGACTATTGAACCTGATGCGGTATTACGACCATTAAGCAATGCCAAAATTATTGCAAATGCAACTACTCGTTATCATACCGTTTATAATGCTGTTGTTAGCATTTATGGAAAAAAGAGTTATACTGCTTATGGCGACTACGACTATATTGACAACACAAAAAACCCTCAAACTATTCATTTAAATAAAATTTCGGTCGATGCATCGGGTCAAACAATTGGTTCGGGAAATATTGCAGAACCCGACAATTTCAACATTTCTCCATATTTTAAATTTCAAGGAGAGGCAAAATTTTATGCTAATAATCCTAATTTAGAATTTACTGGTGGTGCTAAAACTGTTGAAGAATGCGACACATCTGCTTCAAATTGGATAAAGTTCAAGAGCTTTATTGACCCTGAGGATGTTTATATTCCGGTTGATTCAATGCCAATGAACATTAATAATTCACGTTTAATTGCGGGATTAGTGTTATCGAATTCGAATGTTGTTTACCCTTCATTTTTAGGAAAGAAAAGGAATCAATATGATCAGGTTCTATTTCAGTCGGATGGGTTTTTATATTACGACCAAGAGGAAGGAAAATATATTATTGCATCTAAAGATAAAATTGCTGAACCAGATTTACCAAGCAATCTAATACGTATTCACAAAAATATTTGTAATGTTTATGGTGAAGGAAAATTCAATTTTAGCAACGATTTTGGTTTGTTTAAACCTAATGCAATTGGCAATTTCCTTTTTTATCCTGAAACCGACACAACCGATTTTAACCTTACAATGGTTTTAGATGCATATTTTAATGAGAGCGCTACCAAAATGATGGCCGAAAGAATAAATGCTACACCCGGATTAGTTGGTATTGACATGAGGGATGAAGTTTTTGAAAAGGCATTGGTTGAATATTTGGGTACAACAAAAGCAGATGAATGGTTTTCAAACATGAGCTTAGGCAATTATAACAAGTTTCCTAAAGAGCTTAATGATAAAATTATTCTTACCGACATTTTATTTAACTGGCAAAATTCTCTTAATTCTTTTGTACATTATGGACCGATAGGAATTGCAAACATTGGCAAAGAACAGGTAAATAAGTATGTTTTCGGATTTATTAGAATTGAAAAATCGCGTCGTGGCGATGTGTTTGAGATGTTGCTTGAACCAAATGCCAATACTTGGTATTATTTTAAATACAGTGCTGGTACGTTTAGTGCTATTTCATCTGACGAGAACTACAATCAAGTTGTTTACGATACAAAGCCTGGACAAAGAGAAAAGAAAGAAAACGGTATTATGTATCAGTTTGGACTTGGTAGTTCTACATACATGAAGAGATTTAAAAAAGAAATGTATAATTACTTTAAAATTGATGAAGCGATTGAAACAGAATAGACATATTTTTATCTTGCTTTTTGTTGCTGCATTGATGCTAGCTTCTTGTGTTACGGTTCAACAAACCAACACAACAGTTCCATCACCGGCTTACAAATACAATTTTTCATCACTATATAATCCTGGTGAGTCTCTTTTACATCCTGAAAGCAGGGTCTATATTAACTCTGATACGTCGGCAATTGTTTTCTACAAAATCTCGAAGCAAGAACTGCGTCAATCTATTACGGATCCAACATCACAGGTAGCAAAACTTCAGATTAAGTATGTTCTTCGCGACCTAACCAGTTTTGAAATTATTGACAGCAGTTCTTTTTTCGTTTCTGTTAATCTTAAAGAGATTAATTCTGATTTAGACTCGTATTTTAAAATTAAAATCCCAACAAAAGGAGAGTACAAGATTATTGTAAGCATTTCGGGTCAACGCGAGAATTCAGGCAAGCGATTAATAGTTGAAATAGATAAGACAAGTTTATTTACAAAAGATTTTTTCCTACCTGAATCGTTAGGCAGTGGTTCATGGTCAGTTTTATACAATAACTATGTCAATTCTGATAGTGCATACAGACTTAGTTCTACTATTCACAAAGCTGCGAATCTTAATTTTGAGTATTATAGATTTTTGGATTACACGCTTGTTCCGCCCTATTATATGCCTAAGGTAAATTCAGAACTTCGCAAGCCCGATTCTATTTTTATTTACAAAACTGGAGATACTTTAAGATTTGAGTCAGAAGGCGTATATATTATGAAACCATCATCACAAAATAGTTCCACAATGCGTTTTGTAAATGCGGGTAAATATTTTCCGCAAGTAAAAGTATTAGGTGATATGGCAGAACCTTTAAAAATTATAACCGGAAATCGTGAATATAATGAGCTTATTGGTTCTGAGGATTTAAAATCTGCAATTGACAATTTCTGGTTATCAAAATCTAATAATCAAAAAATTGCGAAAGAGCAAATTCGAGTATTTTACAATCGGGTTTCGCTTGCAAACCAGTATTTTACAGAAGAAAAAGAAGGATGGAAAACCGACCGAGGCATAATTTATGTGATGCTTGGACCGCCATCTATAATAAACATGAGTGCTGCTGGAGAAGAGTGGTTTTATGGTGAAAATCCAGATATAGCAGGCATTTTATTTGTTTTCGATAAAATAAAAATTTCGGAAACAGGAAGCCATTTTGTGTTAAGAAGAAACGAGATCTATCAATCTACTTGGGGACAGGCTCTTACAACATGGAAAAATGGCCGTATTTTTACAATAACAAATAATTAATAAAATAATGGAAAATTACATTTTCGGATTAAGACCGGTTTACGAAGCTATAAAAGCTGGAAAAGAGATAGACAAGGTTATGTTAAAGAATAATTTGATGGGTGAATTCTCGGGCGAATTAATTACAGAATTGCGAAAGAAAGCCATTCAGATGCAATATGTTCCTCAAGAAAAATTAGATAAAATTTGCGACAAGAATCACCAAGGAGTAATTGCAATAATATCGCCTGTTTCGTATCACGATCTCGAGGAGGTTGTTACTAATATTTTTGAAGAAAATAAAATACCATTAATTGTAATTCTTGATAGTATTACCGATGTTCGCAATTTTGGGGCAATAGCTCGTACTTGCGAGTGTGCAGGTGCACATGCAATTGTTATCCCGTCGTCGAATAGCGTTAGAATTACTGAAGATGCAATTAAAACTTCGGCTGGCGCATTATACAACATTCCTGTTTGCAAGGTCGCAAATTTGGTGGACTGCATTTTGCTGCTAAATCAGATGGGAGTAGAAGTTACTGCTATTACAGAAAAAGCCGAAAGGTCTCTTTTTGAGTTAGATATGACAGAACCAATGGCTATAGTTTTAGGCGCGGAAGACACTGGAATATCTGTATCTGTATTAAAGCGTTGCGGTAAAAAAGCTAAAATCCCAATGGTTGGTAAAACCGAATCGTTAAATGTTTCTGTTTCGGCAGCTTTGGCTGTTTATGAGGCATTGAGACAGAGAGGAATCTAGCGAACCCAAGCAAATTTAACACGTAAACAATAATTAAAAATCATTATTGTTGGATAAAATTTAGCTTTTTCATTTTCTGCCACTGATTTTCAGATTATTCACCAGAAACAAAACTTTAAAGATATTAACTAAGATTGTTTAATTAATCTGTTCCCAATATATCGGGACAAGTTCCCGACAAATCGGGACAAGTTCCCGACAAATCGGGACAAGTTATGCAAATTATACCACTTTAAAATCAACAATTCCGGTATTCCCGACAAATGCGGGAGTAAACAATGCCGATGTAGAATCAATGATGATACAAGAAATAAAATGAATTGTGTCTATACCGCAAGCGAGTATCAAAAACAATATTGATTTACAATCGGTATTATTAAATCGTATACCGTAGTAATTATATAGGTTTAACGAAGGTAAACCTTATTATTATCAGTGAAAATTTTATGTGATGTGTAAAACAAAAGCTATAAGTTCCCGATTGTAAAATCAGAAAATCTGTGGATTAAAAAAAGTAGCATCACTTTTTCAAAAACTAAGTGTCTAAATACCCGAAACAACCTACTAATCAAAGCTTTACGAAAGCAATTTTTTCCGAAGAAAAATAATTTCGAAACAAAACAATTTTTTCATATACAAAAGCATATTGTTTAAAAATATTTACTATATTTGAAAAGTGTTTTTAAGCTTTAGAAAAATATGCAATTTCTAGACAATTATAAGAAAGAATGGTATGTTATTATTTCAAAACCCAGATGGGAAAAGAAAATTGGTGACAATCTAACTTATTTGGATATTGAGCACTATATTCCACTTCAAAAGCGACTAAGACAATGGTCGGACAGAAAAAAGTGGGTTGAAGTTCCTGTTTTCTCAACTTATAGTTTTGTAAGATGTACTGCAAAAGAGAGGTTAAATGTATATAATGCCGATGGAATAAGCAGATTTTTAAGTATTGGCGGAGTTTTAGCTAAGGTAAGTGATGCCGAAATTGAAAGAATTAAAAAGCTATTAAAATACGGTGAGAACATTGAGTTAGAAGAAATTACTAATAATAGTTTTATTGAAGGAGTAGAAGTTGAAATAATTGCTGGCAATTTAATTGGGTTTAAAGGAATAGTTTCGGAGAAACCTAAAAACGGTAAAAAGAAAATAAAAATACTAATTGAAAGTCTGAATTGTTTTGCAAAAATTGAGATTTCGACTGAAATGATAGCATTGGTATCCCCTGCCCCATTGATGGTAGGATAAACATTCATTGCTCGTTTGATAGCAAGGGCAATGGTGTTATAAAAAATATTTTTGAGCTACTTAACATGTGAGTGGTATTGGCGAAGCCGTAAAAACGATGTAATTTTTCACAGTTCTAAGTGTATTATACGGCACTATATTGCAAAACATTTAGCTAAAAATACGATTTTCATCAAATAAATGCACTTTAAGGCACTTTTATCTGTAACTAAAGAAATTTATACTATATTTGCATAATAAAAAGCCATATAATGCACTCCGAAGATTTAATTAAAGCAGTAAAACAGAGAAGAGAGATGCTTCAGGTTACTCAAAAAACCTTAGCTGAGCTTTCTGGAGTTGGATTAAGAACATTAAAACAATTCGAAAGTGGAAAAGGAAATCCGACATTACAAACCTTACAAAAACTTGGAGATGCATTAGGTTTAGAAATCTGCATAATTGTAAAAACGAAATCTGATAATTAATGAGGAAGGCTGAAGTTTTATATAAGGATGAAAAAGCCGGTGTTTTAATTCAAACCGACGATGGTTCATTTACGTTCAGTTACAGCGACGAATGGATTTCTATCAGTAATAAACCAAGTATCAGCCCTACTTTACCAAAAAATAGAAAGGAATTTAACTCAAGTTTTTTATTCCCATTTTTCTATAATATGCTACCTGAGGGTTCAAATAAACAATCCATTTGCAAATATTATAAGATAGATGAAGATGATTATTTTGGTATTCTGATGATAACAGCAAAAGTGGATAGTATTGGTGCTGTTAGAGTAAGAAAAATAGAAACGACATGAGTATTCCTGAAATAAAATATTGTCCTGGCACATTAGCTGAAGGCTTTGATACTTACAGTCGAACATGTTTAAAAAGAGTATTTCAAGCTAAGAAAGTGCATCATATTTTACCTTATGAATCTCCGTTTTCGCATCATGAAACTGATGAACTTTTTGAAAAAAATAAGCTTTGCATGTCCATTTCCGGAGTTCAGGAAAAATTTTCAATTATTCTGGACAAGAACAAGTTAAGGCTTAAAAATGAGAATGAAATAGGAACATATATTTTAAAACCGATTCCAAGCATTGGCAAAAAGACTGATCAGATGCCCGCTAATGAGCATTTAACAATGCAAATTGCTCATCAAATATTTGGAATAGAAACAGCCGAAAATGCGTTGATATTTTTCAAGAATGGTCCGCAAGCCTACATAACCAAAAGATTTGACATCAAAGAAGACGGAAGTAAACTGGGGCAAGAAGATTTTGCATCATTAGCAGGAAGAACACCTCAAACTCATGGCGAGCATTATAAATATCGTGGAAACTATTTAGAGATATTTGAAATATTGCAAAAATACGTACCTGCATACAAGTTGGAAGCTCCGAAATTACTGAAAAGGCTTATTTTCAACTATCTTTTTTCTAATGGAGATGCTCATTTTAAAAATTTCTCGTTATTAGAAACGCCGTTAGGAGATTACAGATTAAGTCCTGCATACGATTTATTAAATAGTCGCATTCATGTTGAAGACAAAGATTTTGCATTAGACGAAGGGCTTTTACCAAAGAGTTTAGGAGGAGGAAAAATTAGGCAGCAATTTTCCAAGCTTTCAGAAAGTGCTGAAATTGACGGTAAAATTTTCAACAAAACTATTGGCACTATGATTTCGGAATCAGAAAAAGTAAAAAAATTAGTTGATGCCTCATTTCTAAACGACACAACAAAAAGAAACTACTTTCAATTATATCAATCTCGCTTAAAGAGATTAGTGAAATAATTATCGTTAAAATTCATTTTTCAGCACTTTTTTTCAAAATAAAAACAATTTTTTCTCTTCATAATAAATAAATGTTTATATTGCAATCTTATTTTAGATTATTATTTAATCATTTTAATTATGGAATCGATAAATGTTTTGAATTATGTTTGCGAATCGCAACTAGTATATACTCTTTCGAATGCAAATATCGTTAACAGTATGCTGCAAGAATATCCAGCATTACAAGTTTTAGAAGATGATATTGAAGGATCCTACAGAAAGAATGGGGGCTTTAATTTACCAGTAAAATTAGAAATAGGTGCACGCCATATATTTATTTTTATGCCTTATGATGATGAAGATTACAAATACATCATGACTTTAAAGTACAGTCGTTGGATAAAAACTGACAAATGTTGGGAAGTTTCAAATTTTGCAAACAATCTTGATAAGGTTAGAAATTATTTTGGTAACAGAATAAAGTCGGAATTAAAAATTGACGAAGCCATTTTTGAGCCTACGCCCACAGTAAAAAAGCAAATTGAGCATTTGAAGATACCGGAATACACGATACCATTGATTAACAAGTATGAGAAATGGCTAAATTATAAGCGTTACAGTCCTTCTACGATTAAGACCTATACTAATTATGTGCAAAGGTTTTTAGCATTTCATTTTCCACGAAAAGCAGAAGAGTTGTCTGCTGGGGACATGGAGATATTTGTAAATGGTTACATTAGGAAAAACGGATTAAGTTACACTGTTCAGAATCAGGTAATAAATGCTACAAAATTATTTTTTCGTGAAGTTTTGGAGAGTGATTTTGATGTAGAGAAGTTTGAGCGACCACGACGTGATCACAAGCTACCGAATATATTAAGTAGAGAAGAAGTTAAAAAGCTTTTAGGAGGAATTAAAAATATAAAGCACAGGATGATATTAAGTTTAATATATGCCTGTGGCTTGCGACGAAACGAGCTAAGGAGTATAAAATTATTGGTATAGGCGTTTAGAGCGCATTCTGAA
>JBBQCZ010000106.1:0-14354 GCA_038319215.1 Bacteroidales bacterium
TTACCTTGGAAATTTTTGTCTGAAATTAACCGTTACTTAACCGTTAATAACGGTTAGCGTTCTGCATGCAATGATATTACTGCAATTGAGTGTTTGCAAAATTTCTGATTATTTGTAAAAAATGAAATTTTTACTTGGTAATTGTTGTCTGAAATTAACCGTTACTTAACCGTTAATAACGGTTAGCGTTCTGCATGCAATGGTATTACTGCGATTGAGTGCTTGAAATATTTGTGATTATTTGTAAAAAGACAATTTTTCAAAATAGAAAATCAATCGAGTTTGAATATAAAACTAAAAGCGAATAATTATTTTTTTCTCTCTCTTATTCATTGGGAATAGGTTATATTAATTTCAATTACAAAAAGCAGTCTAATAATAATTTAAGCAAAAAACGCCGATAGCCTAAGCCACCGACGTTTCAATACTAGTTTGTTTGTTTACTCACTATTTATTATCAACGCGTTCTTTTTTTGTAATTAAAGAAACTACGACTAATGCAATAAATGACAGTGGAATAGAGATTATTCCAGGATTATCAATTGGGAACCAAGCATCTGCTTTAGGTAAACCATACATCTCAAACATTGAAGGTGAGAATAAAATTAAACCGATAGCTGAAACTATACCTGTAACAATCGATGCAGCAACACCTTTTCCTGTAGTTTTCTTCCAGAAGATTACCATAATAATAGCTGGGAGATTAGCAGAAGCTGCAACAGCAAAAGCAAGACCTACTAAGAAAGAGACATTCATTCCTTTAAAAACAATACCTAAAAGAATAGCAATAATTCCAACAGCGAAAGCAGAAATTTTACCAGCACGTACTTTTACAGTGTCTGTCATCTCTTTCTTTAAATATTTGTCGATAAAGTCATGCGCAATAGCTCCAGAAGAAGCAACTATTAAACCAGCAACTGTTCCTAATACTGTTGCAAATGCAATTGCAGAGATAATTGAGAAAATTCCAATACCAAATGATTTTGCCAAAAGTGGTCCCGACATATTAGAACTAGCCATATCATTTACTCCACTAGTCATAGCACCAAGACCCAAATATAAAGTTAAAATGTAGAAAAATCCAATAGCAGCAATAGCCACGATAGTAGATTTACGAGCAGCCCTTTGACTAGGAACTGTGTAATATCTAATTAAAACGTGAGGTAAAGCTGAAGTTCCAAGGAATAATGCAAGCATCAAAGAAAGAAAGTTTATTTTATCCCAAAGAGTACCATCTACAATTTTGAAGTATGCTCCTGGTTTCATAATTGTTGTTCCAGCAACATGTTTTGGATAATAACAAGTAATCTTTTCGTTTTCTCCTTTAATTACAGCTTTCTTGTAAATAATCATTTCGCTGTCCTCAATTGTAGAAAGGAAACTAAAAATATTAAGCGGCCCTGTTTTCGTAACTTCTTGACCTTCAGAAATCAATTTGGAAATATGTCCAACTTGATAAAATTTACGAGCAGATTTTTCAGCACCATTGAAAAGTATAGAACCATCAGCATTATCTGTTACAGACAAAGCCTCGTCAAGTGTTACAGTATTGTCTTCGGCTTTAGTAATTTTAAACCATCTGTCAACACCTTCATAATTTATTTTTGCAAATTCATTTTTGCCGTCAATTGCCATGGTTGTTTGTTCATAGACAAGAGTAGTATCATCTAAAATTAGCTTATCACCTTCGTAAGATGCTGTTAAAGTTCTATAATGATGGTATCCATCATAAGGAGTAGTTTGTAATCCTTTGTTTACAATCATCACTGTAAGAATCAAGGTTACAATTATTAACAAACCACCTTTAATAAACTGAACATAAGTTGTTGAAGTCATACCGGCAGTTGCAACGATTAAAATAACAACAGATCCAACGATAACAACACCAGCCCAATGAGGTAATCCTAGCAATGGCACAACAAGATCGCCTGCACCTACCATCTGAGGAATCAGATAGAATAAAGATACAATAAGAGTTGAAATTGCTGCTGCAAGTTTTACAGGTCTTGAATTAAACTTACTGTCGAGAGCATCGGTAAAAGTAAACTTACCCATCCTCTTAAGAGGCTCTGCCACAACAAATAAAGCGACAACCCAGCCCGCAAGATAACCGATAGAATATAAAAATCCATCGAAACCTGCATAAGCAATCATACCACAAATACCGAGGAATGAAGCAGCAGACAAATAATCGCCGGCAAACGCAATACCATTTACTCCCCAATGAATATTACCACCTGCGGCATAATAACTGCTCGCACTTTTGGTTTTTCTTGCAAAATAAAAAGACAAGCCTAAAACCACGGCTACAAATGATAAAAATATTATCACCGCCCAAATCGATACATCATAAATCATACTTCGCCTCCTCCTTCATTAAGTTTATTCTCTAAGCGCGTACAGGCCATATTGTAAAAGAAGCCCATTCCAATCGCCAAAATAATTAAAGAAAATCCATAAAATACCGCTAAGTTTAAACCAAAAGCTACACGCTTGCCGGTAAAATCAGGGTAAAATAAACATAACGCAACAAAAACTGCGTAAACAATCAAATACACAAAGAAGAACTTCAATCCAAGCTTGGATTTACGGTCGGCTGACTTGTCTTCTTTTAACTCAGCTGCAGGTCCATGTAACATTGTTCAAAATTTTTAGTTAGTAATCATAAATAACAATACTCCCTTGTTCAGGTAGATTCCAAAAGTATAGTTTTATGCTTTCAAACAATGATAATTATAGTTGTAATGTAACATTGTTTTTCAACAACTTTTATTAAATTTGCAAAATTAATTTTCAATTTAATGAAGTTTAAAAAGAACAACAACTGTACTGACTGTGTTCTAAAATGCGATATTTATCAAGCATTGAAGGATCGTGATGAGGATTTTTCAACAATTAAGCCACTTCATGTTTACTATGATAGACACGAATACATTTGCAAACAAGGAAGTAGTGTAACCCACGCAATCTATTTAGTTGAAGGATCAGCAAAGCTGTTTATCGAAGGGTTAAACAATCGTAATATTACTCTATATATTATGACGCCTCACAGTTATATTGGCTTGCTTTCATTTTTTGAAACACCCGATTACAGTTATTCTGTTCAAGCATTAGAAGATTCTCATATCTGCATGGTTGACCTTGAAACAATTAAAAAATTATATGTTGACAATCACGATTTTTTATTAAAACTTAACAAGGCTTTTGGAAAATCAGTAAAGTCAATACTAGGCAAAATTATTACTCTAAACCAAAAAAACATTAGAGGTCGAATTGCTGACAGTTTACTATATCTTTCAAAACTTTACGAATCTGATTCTTTCTCAATGCTGCTTTCTAGAAAAGAACTAGGCGAACTATCTGCAATTTCTGAAGAAAATGCGGTAAGACTATTGACAGAGTTTAAAAAAGAAGGCATTATTGATGTAAAAGGGAGAAATATTCAGATTATGGACAAAAAACTTCTAACTAAGATTAGCGAAGTGGGATAAAATACTTCAACAAACTTAACACATCAAAGCAATTATTTACCACCTACATTGTACCTTTAAAATCGTAACTCAACTTAGAGAGCATAGTATTGATATGTGATAATATTTTTTTGATAATTGCTTGATCTAACTCACTTAAATGCCTTGTACTTACAAAATTATCAGGTTTTAAATTGTTTTTAAATAAGTTAGCTTGATGACTAAGTCTTATCATTCCTAAAACATCAAATGCTTGCGAAATATTTTTATACGTGGATTCGGAAAGCGCTTCTTTTTGATAGAGAATTTTTAGTCTTTCCAAAGTATTTACGGTTGTCACTCCTTGTTTTAGCGAATAGATTCTTGCAAAATTAACTATTGGCATTATTGCATCTTTGATATTAACAGTTTCGGGTGGAGCACCTGCTGTTTCGAGTAATATATTGCCCCAAAATCCCACCTGTGGTTTTAGTCTTAGATTATTTTGAGCTAATAATAACAAATATGCAGGATTGCGTTCTGTGAGATATGAAATATGTGAACGAAGTTCCTTAACAAAACTTTCTTCACCAAAACTTAGCCTAAAATCAAAAAATACGGAGATGTCGAGCAAATCTTTTGCATTTCCATTATTTATCCATTTTGAGAAATACGATTTCCACACCGACAAGGGTTGACAATACTCTGGATTCATTGCCATAATCCCACCTTTACAGAAAGTATAGCCAACTTCATCGAGGTTTGTAGAAATAAAAATAGCAAGTTTATCAAAGTATTTTTTTACTTCTGGATTATCCGAATCTTCAAAAATAATTGCATTATCTTGGTAAGTACTAAGAGTTTGCTCCATCCTACCCTCGCTACCCATTGTGATAAAAGCAAAATTAACTGGAGGTTGACCAATACTAGTAAATCCATTTTCGATAACCCTCTTGCAAATTGCCTCAGAAATTATGGCTAGATTATTAAAAATAACAGCGGAATGTGTATTTACTTCAATTAGTGGAATTATCGAACCGATATAATCATTGTAAATATTTTTAAGTTCGTTACCAGTTTTTGCATGTGCAACATTGCTCAGGACTTTAACTGGCAAAAATTCATTTACTATATACAATTCATTCTTGCTGAGGAAACTTTCAACTTTGCCATCATCATTCTTTAGGAAAACCACACCCTGATTAGCTTTTTCAACATAGTTCATTACTTTAGACAACGGCTCATAATTACCAATCGTGTCCATTGGAGAACTCATAATGTTAAATGCTTTCAAACTCTTAATATCGTCTGATACAATTGCTCTAGTTCGGATAGATTCGTCAGTTATAAAGCCAATAGATTCGTCATTTGGGCCTAAAACAACAGCAAGTCTAGAATTATATTCGTTCATAATCTCGGCAAGCTCATTTAATCCGATATTATAATTACAAAATACAGGTTTTGCGGCAATATTGGCGGCTGGTTGATTTAGAAACTGTAAATATGTAGTATAACTGAGATTTACGCTATCAGACTCGGAGCTAATTCCAGTGCTAAAATCCTGAATTAATCCATCGCAAAATTTAGGACCAGACTCATCATTTACAACAACTAGCGATAACGAAGCGAATATAAGTTCACCATTTTTCTTTCTTAGCTTAACTATTTGATTTTTCACAAATCCTTTTTTCAGCAAATCGGATTTAAAATTTAGTTTATCATCTTTCTCGACAAACAAGTCAAGTATGTGTAAGCTTTTGATTTCGCTAAAATCTTTGTAACCCAAAATCTGAAGTGCTGTTTGATTCGCTTCAATAAAACTCCCTTTATTATCTAGCGAAGTTCTAAAGATACCATGATTTAGCTTGTCCATCAAAGACCGAAATTTCTCTTTATTGTTGAGCAACTCTTCTTTAGCAAGAACATCTGAGCTAACATCTTTTACCGAAAAAACTACAGCATCCTGACCATAAAATTTAATTGGATTAACGGTTAGTACAACATCAATTTCGGCATCACCTGCTGTTAATATTTTGCTCTCGAATGACTTCTGACTAAAACTAAAATTTCCCTCAGAAATATTATTTTTTATATCCTCTGGCAGATCAAGTACAGACGTTATGGATTTCCCCGCAATCTCATCATGAGTTTTACCAGTCATGCGTTCAAAAACGGCATTGACGAAAGTTATTTGATTATCCATCCACATAAGTAAACCATCAGTAGAAGCCTCAACAAGAGATCGATATTTTTCGCGTGATTGATTTAAGTTTTTTTCTGCAACAATTCTTTTACGTTCAATATTAAAAGATTGCCTACCTACGTACAAAAGAATTAATGCAATAATAAAAGAAATAATTATACTGATAATTGTAAACCTACGCGTTAAAACTGCGATTTCGGCTTTTACGTCTTCGATATAAATTCCAGTACCAACAATCCAGCCCCAGGGTTCAAATCCTTTAACATAAGAAAGCTTCGGAACTATTTGAGTAGCATCGTCTTTCCATTGCCACATATATTCGACATACCCATGTTTATCCTTTTTAACTACATTTACAAATTCCACAAACATTTTTTTGCCGTGAGAGTCCTCAAAATCAGATAAATCTTTACCATTTAAATCTGGACGATATGGATGCACAACCATAACAGGCTGCATATCTGTTATCCAGAAATAGTCTTTATTTTCTTCGCCGTATCTTAAATATTGAATTCTCGAAATTGCAGTAGATTGAGCTTCTTCACGTGTTAAAATTCCGTCAAGTTCGTCTTTGTGATATTTTGCCAAAATACTAGTAGCTGTATTTGTAAGTTCTGTAATCATTTCCCGCTTACGATCCATCATTGATTTCTCGAAATACGGTACTACTACAAAAAACAAGGTAACCACAAATAATATTACTGCCAAAATTGATGGCAAAACAATATTTAGAAAGAATTTAATGCGGGCATTTTTGAGATTCGTGTCCATTTATTAAATATTTGTAATTCAAAGATAAAAATAATTTCGATATAGCACATAAAAAAAAGAGTGCTACCAAAATTGGCAGCACCCTAAAAACAGGCATTATGAAAACCTAATTCTTGATTATTCTAATTGTTGTTTGATAATTATCATTCTTAACAGTAACAAAATAAACACCTTGAGTAAAGTCTGAAATATCAATTACTTGCGCATTTGCGGAAGACTTCGCAGATTTATAAATTACTTTTCCGCAGACATCTGATATTGAAATTTCTGAATTCGAGACATTTACAATTTGTATTTGATTATGGGCAGGATTAGGATAAACCTCGATTGAATTTGAAACAAAGCCACTCACACCAACAAAAACATTAACAGTTACATCAAAACTACATGTATTAATATTTCCATTAAGGTCAGTCACTGTCCATTCAATAGTGTTATTTCCAATTGGCAATTCGGCACCATCAAGTGTGGTGGAGTTATTAAAATCATTAATAATAGTCGCAATTCCACAATTATCTTCGACAGTAGCAAGATTAAATTCTGATTCCGAAACAGTATAAGTATTTTGACCTTCGGATAAGTTTACAACATAATCTTCGACACAAGAAACTGTTGGATTTGTATTATCCTCAACTACAACATTAAACGAAACTTCTGAAAAATTACCAGTCCCATCAGTAACAGTTAATGTAACATTATTTGAAATCCCTGACACTAAACTACCAGCAATTGGCAATTGTGAAATTAACAAATCAGAATCACAATTATCATTTGCAATAACATCACTAGTATAATCGGGCAAAGCAACTTCGCAATTTGCAACAGCCTCTATAGTTTGCTCATTATGTGTTGATGTAATAACTGGATTTGAATTATCTTCTACCGCAACATTAAATTCAACATTCGAATGATTACCATAACTATCCGTTACAATTAGTGAAATAGTATTAACAGCTCCCGAAATTGCAGTTCCGGCAATTGGAGATTGTGAAAATTCTGGATTTGCATCACAATTATCTGTTGCAATTAGTTCACTTGTATAATCGGGTAAAATTGCCTCGCAATTTGATACAGCCTCGAGAGTCTTATCGTTATGCACAGATGTAATTTCTGGATTTGTATCATCGCTAACTGCAACATTAAATGAAACTTCAGAGAAATTATCCGCAGCATCATAAATCTTAAGAGTTACGGTATTCATATTACCAGAAATGACAGTTCCGTAATTAGGAATTTGATAAACATTCCAATCACCACTACAATTATCGGTAAATGTAAGGTCATTTCTATAATCAGGCAATGTAGCTTGACAATTTCCTTCATTAGCAATAATCTTATCATTATGAGTAGATGTAATTACAGGACTTGTAACATCGTGAACAGAAACATAAAAAACAATTTGGTCTTCATTATTCGCATCATCACGAACGGTAATTGTAACCATATTGCTAGAATGTGAAATTTCGGTGCCAGCAGCAGGAGATTGAGTAATTTCAAAATTTGTGTTGCAATTGTCTGTTGCAGTAATACCAGTTGTATAATCCGGTAATAAGGCAGAACAATATTCCAATGTATTGATTACCTGATCTTCCATAACTGTAGTGATAACAGGTGCTGTAACATCATTTATATAGTAAACAATTGTTCCACCTTGTTCGCCAATATAAAGATCTTGTCCACATACACCGTTCACATCTGCAAAATAAGGCGTGACTCTAGTACCGGCGTCAATTGTCACTCCAAACGCCAGAACAGCAGCATTTGCAGTAAAAACTCCAGTACCATCATTAAGATAAGATTTTACGGTACCATCAAATACTCCAACATACAAATCGTAATCATCGTCACCATCCAAATCCGCAAAACGTGGTTTAGCATTTCCTCCTGCAATTAAATCGACACCACCAACTTGAATATTTCCTACTGAAGTAAATTCGCCATTAGTATTAGTGTAAAGTGCTAAAGTCCCAGTAGAATTTCCAACAACCAAATCTAAATCACTGTCATCATCAATATCAACAAATACAGGACAGGAAATACTTGCAACAGAAATATCTACTCCTCCAGCTTTTAAATTACCAGACGAGACATAAGCTCCACTACCTGTGTTGGTGTAAACTTTTACAACTCCGGTAATGCAACCTACATACAAATCTCTATCTCCATCACCATCAATATCAGCAAAAGCTGGGGCAGCATACATGCCAGGATTAATATTAACTGTTCCAACCTTCAAAAAATCTTGAAAGAAAAACTTGCCAGTTCCATCATTGGAGTATAGTGAAATTGAACCCAGTCTCCCTCCAACTAATAAATCTAAATCGCTATCACCATCCATATCCTCAAAAACCGGCAAAATATATTCGCCAAAAATATAACCACCTTCAGATTGAACTTTTCCCATTGAAGTAAAAACTCCTAAGCCATTATTCTGATAATAATTTATACTCCCTTCCATACTACCAACAAACAAGTCTAAATCACTGTCACCATCAATATCAAAAAATTTAGGACATGCGTTGTTAGTCATTTGAATATTTACTCCATCTGCCTGAGCATTTGCTGTAAAACTAAAATTCTCCGCCCCATCATTAGTGTATATCTGAATTACGCCATCATAGTTTCCAAGATACAAATCCATATCATTATCATTATCGATATCGAAAAATGCAGGACAAACTCTTACTCCACCATTAATTACAACACCCTCACTTCGCAGTGTATCCACAAAACTAAAACTACCCAATCCATTATTTGAATAAATAAATACAAAGCCTTCGTGAGAACCAACAAACAAATCCAAATCATTATCATTATCCATATCTCTAAAAACTGGTTTACTCCAATTTCCAACATCTATATTTACACCACCTACTTGGAGAAGACCTTGATGTGTAAAATTCCCATTTCCATCGTTAAAATAGCAATTAATAACCCCTGAATTTGAGCCAACATATAAATCCAAGTCGCTATCACCATCAATATCAGCAAAAACTGGAGCAGCAAAATCAACAATATCGATTATTACACCATCTGACATAAGAGTTCCATAAAAACTAAAATTATTACTTCCATCATTTTTAAATATCTTGACAGTACCGGTTACTTCACCGACTAACAAATCAGTATCACCGTCATTATCAATATCTACAAAAGCTGGCGAAGATAACATTCCTACTCTTAAATCTGCGACTCCGAAATAGTTTAACATTTTTTGATTTCCAAATGTTTGTGCATTTAAAGTCATGCTCACTAGACTTAGGGCTATTGCACAGCCGACTACCAAAATTCTCTTTTTCATAATATTAATATTTTTCATAATTATTTTTCGATTTTTATTCTACAATTATTCTGTTCACCACTTGCTTGCTGCCATTAAATACTTTAAGCATATATACTCCAGCCGGAAAATCAGCTATATCAATAATGTAATTATCACTATTGACATTTTCTAAATTTTTAATTAAACGGCCACTGATATCTGTAATTTGAATAATATAATTTTTAGCATTCACGATATTTAAAATGCCATGTGTTGGATTAGGATAGACTGTAATACCAATACTTTCAACATTCTCAAGTTCGACAAAAACATTAACAGTTACATCAAAACTACATATTGTAGAATTTCCATTATCGTCAGTCACAGTCCATTCAATAGTATTAATTCCAATTGGTAATTCGGCACCATCGAGTGTAGCAGTATTATTAAAATTATTGACAATAGTTGCAATTCCACAGTTATCTTCTACAGAAACGAGATTAAATTCCAATCCCGAAACAGCATAAGTATTTTGACCTTCGGACAAGTTTACAACCTGATCATCAACGCATGAAATTGTTGGATTTGTATTATCTTCTACAACAACATTAAACGAAACTTCCGAGAAATTACCAGTCCCATCAGTAACAGTTATTGTTACATTATTAGAAGCCCCAGAAACTAAAGTCCCTGCAAGAGGAGATTGTGTAATTGTAAAGTTAGAATCACAATTATCATTTGCAATAACATTACTAGTATAATCGGGCAAAGCAACTTCGCAATTTGCAACAGCCTCTAAAGTTTGCTCATTATGTGTTGATGTAATAACTTGATTTGAATTATCTTCTACTGAAACATTAAATTCAACCTGCGATTGATTTCCAGAGCCATCAGAAACAGTAATAGTAACTGTATTTAATGAACCCGAAATCATTGTACCAGCTGTTGGAGATTGATTAATAGTAAGAAATGGTTGACAGTTATCACTTGCAACAACATCACCTGTATAATCAGGAAGGCTAGCTTCACAATTTGATTCATCATTGAGAACTTGATTATTGTGGACAGAGGTAATCTCAGGAGCGATATTATCAAGTATATAAAGAGTAAAACTGACCTCGTCATAATTACCAGCATCATCAGTAGCTCTTAGAGTTACAACATAAGAATTACTTGCGATTGTTGTTCCGCCAGCAGGAATCTGAGATATTGTTAAATCTGAATCGCAATTATCGTTAGCAACAACACTTGATGTAAAATCAGGCATTATAGAAAAGCAATCATTGTCACCATAAACTGTTTGAGTTGAATGTGTAGATGTAATTTCAGGATTTGTAATATCGATAACAGAAACATTAAAAGAGATTTCGGAATAATTTGAATTATCGTCTGTTGCCCTTAAAGTAATCAAGTTTGTTGGTCCTGTTACATTTGTTCCTGCGCTAGGAAATTGCGATATTGTTAAACTTGCATCACAATTATCATTGGCAATTAGACTTGAAGTATAATCAGGTAAACTTGCCTCACATGAAGCATTTGCATTTAAACTTTGGTCATTATGAACTGATGTAATTGTTGGATTTGAATTATCAACAACTTCAAGGTTAAATGAAACCTCAGCATAATTTCCAGCATCATCTGTAGCTCTCAAAGTAATTGCATTTGCAGTTCCAGAAATAGTAGCTCCAGCAACAGGATTTTGACTTATTGTTAAACTTGGATCACAAAAATCGCTTGCGACAAGAGTAGAAATATAATTTGGCACAAGAGCCTGACAACTTGTATTTGCCGACACAGTTTGATTAGTATGAGTCGAAGTTATTGTTGGATTTGTATCATCTTCAACAACAACATTAAATGTAATTTGAGCAAAGTTAGTATTGTCGTCGGTTGCAGTTAAAGTTACAGTATTAGATGAGCCAGATATAATTGTTCCAGAAACTGGAGATTGAGTTATAGTTAAGCTAGCGTCACAATTGTCGGTGGCAATTAATGTAGATGTATAGTTTGGAAGACTTGCCTGACAAGTAGCATTTCCACTTAGTATTTGTTCGTTATGCGTTGAAGTAATAACTGGATTTGCATTATCGACAACTGCAACATTAAAACTTATCTCTGCATAGTTTCCAGCATCGTCGGTTGCAGTTAGAGTAACCAAATTTGTTGCTCCAGAAATTGTAGTTCCAGAAACAGGTGATTGCGAAACACTTAAACTCAAATCGCAGTTATCAGTTGCAGTTAGCGTACTTGTATAATCTGGCAACATTGCTAGACACGACAAATTTGCATTTACAGATTGACCAGAATGAGTTGAAGTTATTACTGGAGATTCTGTTTCAATAATAATCTCCGCATTTTCGCTATTAACATCTCCTAGTATATTTGAGCAAACGCAACGATACAAATAATTATTTAACGAAGCAGAAATTGTAACATTTAAGGTCTCAGTTTGCGATCCGCTATATGGTGCATTTTCAACAATATTTGCCCAGTTAGCGCCACTATTTGTACTGATTTGCCATTGATAATCAACAATACCGATACCCGCAACCGCAAATTGCTCAGTAGCACCAATACAAGCAGCAGATAAATCAACAGGATTAGCTGTAATTTCTGGTGGAATCATTCCAAACATAAAAGCAGCACCAGAAGAGCTTCCATTTGTAGAATTGCTTTGAACACCAACAACGGCATTATTTGCATCAATACAAAGAGCCATCCCAAATCCGCCATAAGCTAAAGCATCAGAAGGAGTAAATTTATTTATCTGACTTACCACACTGCCATTAATATTAAACAAATATGCTGCACCAACATTAAAATCAATATTATCATCAAGATGAGCACCAACCAAAACATTATTGCCAGAGATACTGACTGCCGATCCAAAATAATCACTCGCCGCAGCATCTGAAGCATTTAATTTAGTAAGTTGAGACCACACGCCAAGATTATTGTAAAATATGTATGCAGAACCAGAAGAACTCCCATTATCATCGTTTCCGGCTGCTCCAACTACGGCGTAATTACCCGAAATAGCAACACTTTTACCAAAATAATCTAACATTGCTGCATCTGAAGCCGTAACAAAAGCATTTTGAGCCCAAACTCCTGCAGTATTTTTAAAAATATAAGCAGAGCCAGAGCTGCTACCAAAATTGTCATCACTATAAGCCCCAGCAACAAAATAATCACCAGAGATAGCGACTGAAAACCCAAAACTATCGCCACCAATTGCAGTTGATCCAGTGTGTTTTGAATACTGTGCCCAAACGCCTGCAGTGTTTTTAAATATGTAAACAGAACCAGAACTAATTCCAGTATCATCGTCGCCATAAGCCCCAATTATTGCAAAGTCACCATCAATAGAAACCGAAGAACCAAAATAATCGTCTGCAGCTCCATCCACAACAGACAATTTCGCATATTGAGCCCAAACTCCTGCAGTGTTTTTAAAGATATAAACAGAACCAGAATTTGATCCTCTATCGTCATCACCACTAGCACCCACAATTGCAAAACTACCAGAAATTGAAACAGAGATGCCGAAATTATCACCTGCCGCAGCATCTGAGGCGAAAAACCTATATATTTGTTCCCATTCGGTACCTGCATTGTGATAAATAAAAACTGAACCCGAATTTAAGCCATTGTTGTCATCACCCATAGCTCCAACAATTGTATAATCGCCAGAAACGGAAACAGCAGATCCAAAAAGATTATCATGTGAACCATCGTTTGGTAAAGTCTTTTCGGTTTGACCCCAATTATTTGTACCACCAACATTTCTACTAGAGAAATAAGATGATCCAGTGTAAAACCCATAAGTATTATTTGCATAAGCACCCGAAATACTCTTATCGCCTGAAATTGCAACAGCACTACCAAAATAAAGATTATTAACACCATCACTAGGAGTTATCTTTTTTTCTGAAGACCAAACACCAGCATTATTATGGAAAATATATGAAGAACCGCAAGCGATACCCGTATTATTCTCTTTCAATGCTCCAACAATTAAAATATCACCAGCTATAGAAACTGAAACTCCAAATTCATCAAATTCGCTAGCATCAGAAGCATTTATTTTTAAGTTTTCTACCCATGTTCCAGCATTATTATAATAAATATATGCAGAGCCAGAACGACTTCCAAAATCAGCATCGTAATTTGCGCCTACAATAGCGTAATCGCCAGAAATACCAACACTTATCCCAAAATGATCTCCAGCAGAATTATCTAAAGGAAGCAATTTTTGAAGCTGAGTCCAAACACCTGCATTATTATGGTACAAATATGCTGCGCCCGATTCGGCTCCAATTCCAGTTTTTAAATATGTTCCAACAATTGCATAATCACCAGAAATATCAACTGTTGAGCCAAAGTAATCTTGAGCAGTTCCATCCGCAGCTACAAGAATAGCTTGCTGCAACCAAACTCCAGCAGAATAATGAAAAACAAACGACACACCAGAATTCTGTCCCATGTTATCATCATAAGTTGCCCCTGCAATAAAATAATCGCCGTCAACTGCCACTGCACAACCAAAATTATCACTTGCTTGTCCGTTTGAAGCAGTAAGTTTAGCTTCCTGTGTCCAGACGCCAGCACTATTCCTAAATACATAAACAGAACCAGAATTGGCTCCCTTATCATCATCCTGATTAGC
>JBBQCZ010000107.1:0-13936 GCA_038319215.1 Bacteroidales bacterium
ATAAATTGCTTTTGATCTTGACCATACTGACCATAATAAGCACCAACATAAGACATAGTATCTGGTAAATTTTGATCTATCAACCATGATTCCCATGCAAGATTGGAGTAAAAATTATCGACACTATCAAGTATAGTATAATAATTATTATCAGCTCTAGCAGCAAACCAATCTGTCATTGAGTTGTAATCATTTTTTCCATCAATTAAAACATTCTCATTAAAGTTGTTAAGTTTATTGTATGATATTCCCAGATTTATTGAAGTTAATCCGTTCTCATTATTGATTGGAACAGTTCCAATGTATGACAAATTATTTAGATTAAAATTAAAATCGTAATCTGATGCCTCATGCCCAGCAAAAGTCGCAGTATTATTTGTTACAACAAAACCAGTTGAGAATGAGAAATCTGAAGATTTATAAACTCCCATTCCAGCAGGATTAAAGTAAAGAACTGAAGGGTCTGCACCCAACGCACCAAAGGAACCACCCATTGCATTATACCTTGCTGTTCCACCAGGATTTAGTAACGAATATCTAAGAGCATCCACCTCATTTTGTCCGTAAATCCATCCAGAAACAGACATCGCTAAACCTAATAATATAATTGCTTTTTTCATGACTCTAAAGTTTTAAAATTATCTTCTTCCACCTGATGAACTACTACTTGAAGAGCTGCCGCCTGAAGAGCTTCCACCTGAGCTTCTTGATCCACCTGAAGAGCTTCCACCTGAACTACTTCCAGATGAACTTCCAGAACTGCGACTTGAGCTACCTGTTGAGCTATTTGAAGAGCTGCTACCTGAATAAGAACTGCCAGAATTACGACTTGAGCTTCCAGATGAACTACTTCCAGTATTTGAGCTTCCAGAACTATGGTTTGAATTTCCAGTCGAACTGCTTCCGTTGTATGAACTACCAGTACTTCTACCAGATGTACTTCCTGATGTAGATGGTTTTGAGTAACTATTATTCCCGTTATAATTTGAAGAACCTGAACTATTAGTTGGTCTAGTGTAACTATGATTTGTATCTGTTCCGCCCCTGCTAGTTGGTGGTCTAGAGGTAGTTGTACTAGTATTTGAAGTATTTGTTCTTCCGCTGTTGCTTGAACCCGATTTCTCAGGAGTATTTACATTGTAATTTGTTCTTGAGTTATATTCTGGCTTATTGTATGGTTTAGATGGTGTATTATCAGTTGGCACTCTTGATGAGTTTCCATTATTAACATTAGTTGAACCAGAGTTGTTTGTATTTCTTGAAGGATCAACTTGTGTAGATGTTCCATTATTTCTAATTGGTTCTGAATTAACGGTTGAAGAACTACCGTTATTCCTTGAAACCTCAGGAGTGCGATTATTATATGGAGTTTTATCTGTAGTAGGATTTCTATCTACTGAAACTCCGCCATTATCTCTACCTGCATCAGAAACCGATTGAACCGATGTAGGGTTCTTATCAGATGTTACAGATCCAGAGTTTCCATCTCTTCCTGTTTTATCACTTTCAAGAACTGAAGTATTTGAGCCTGTATATGAACTTGTTACAGTACTGCTAGTTTCGGGAACTCTAGGTGTATTTGTTGTTGACGAACCATTTCCGCCAGAAGAGCCTCTATGACCATTATATTCGTTACTTGAACCACCATTATTTGCATAACCATCATTCGAGTTCCAGTTATTCCCCCAATATCCATCGTTATAGCCATTATTATAACCATGCCAATAGCCATTATTGTATCCATTCCAGCCATATCCGTAACCATATCCGTAACCATAATAATTTGAATAACCCCAATAATAAGGATTATAATTATAATAGCCCATGTATCCGCAACGACAATTCCAACCCCAGTCCCAAGAATTATAAGGATCGTAATAATAATAAGGCACATAATAATGACCGAAATTATGAAACTGAGATGAATAGCCAGAATAACTATCTTCTTCATAATAATCACCGTAATAGTAATTATTTTCTACATAATTTCCGTTGTCATCATAATAAGAATCAGATGCATAACCATCATTCGCAGTATAATAGCCATCATTATTACTAGATTCTTCTGTATAATAAACAGTTTCCTCCGAATTTCCATTGCCGAATTCGGAATTATATGTTTCTTCGTAGGTTGCTTTGTCTGCATCAACTTTAGAAACATCGTTAGTACTGGCCTGAGTTTTAACCTCATTAGACGAATAATACACGTCGTCGTAGCCTCCTGTAGTGTACAAATTTACTGTGCAGGAACTTGCTACAACTAAAATAATTAACGATAAGTAAAATAAAGTTTTCATGATATTATGAATTTTTATAGTTTTGAACCAAAATATTTTTTTTAGAACTTGACACTTTTATAGCAAATTTCATACCAAATAATATGGCAAAAGTACTTACAGACAGAGAAGAAAACTACTCACAATGGTACAACGATTTAGTGATAAAAGCAGACCTTGCAGAAAACTCTGCAGTAAGAGGATGCATGGTAATAAAACCTTATGGGTATAGCATTTGGGAAAAAATGCAAGCTGTTTTAGATGGCATGTTTAAAGAAACAGGTCATGTTAATGCATATTTTCCTTTATTTATTCCTAAATCATTTTTCAGTAAAGAAGCAAGCCATGTTGAGGGTTTTGCAAAAGAATGCGCAGTAGTAACCCATTACAGGTTAAGAAATAGTGAAGACGGTGGTATTGAAGTCGATCCTAATGCAAAGTTAGAGGAAGAACTTATCGTTAGGCCAACTTCAGAAACTATTATTTGGAATACATATCGTAACTGGATAAAATCATATCGTGATTTACCTTTATTAATTAATCAATGGGCAAATGTGGTTAGATGGGAAATGCGCACTCGCTTATTTTTGAGAACGGCTGAATTTCTTTGGCAAGAAGGACACACTGCTCATGCTACGAAAGAAGATGCATTGATTGAAGCAGAAAAAATGATAAATGTGTATGCAACATTTGCAAAAGAATATCTTGCAATGCCTGTTATGATTGGTACAAAATCTGAAAACGAAAGATTTGCAGGTGCCGATGAAACATATTGTATTGAAGCATTGATGCAGGATGGTAAAGCTTTACAAGCTGGCACGTCACACTTTTTAGCTCAGAATTTTGCAAAAGCATTTGATGTAAAATTTTTGAATAAAGAAAACAAAGAAGAATATGTTTGGGCAACTTCTTGGGGAGTTTCTACAAGACTAATGGGAGCTTTGGTAATGGCCCATTCCGACAATCAAGGATTAGTTTTACCTCCAAAGCTTGCGCCTTTCCAAGTAGTTATTGTGCCAATTTACAAGACTGAAGAAGAATTGGAAAAAATTTCGATACGTGTTGATTTGATGTGTAAAAAGCTCAAAGAAAACAATATAAGTTATAAATTTGACAATAGAGACTCACAACGTCCAGGGTTTAAATTCGCTGAATGGGAACTTAAGGGCGTTCCTGTGCGAATTGCTATTGGTCCAAAAGATTACGATAACAATACATGGGAAGTTGCGCGCCGCGACACACTTGAAAAAGAGATTATTGCTGATACCGACCTTTTAGAAAAGCTAAAGTTCTTAATGACGGATATTCAAGAAAATATTTACAATAAAGCATTGCAATTTCGTAAGGATAGAACTTTTAAAGTTGACACTTATGAAGAGTTTAAGAATATTTTGGATAACAATCCTGGTTTTATTGAAGCACATTGGGATGGGACACGTGAAACTGAAGAAAAAATAAAAGAAGAAACCAAAGCAACAATTAGGCTAATTCCACAAAATCCAGTGCTTGAAGAAGGTAAGTGTATTTATTCAGGAAAACCTTCAAAATTCCGAGTTATATTTGCAAAATCATATTAATACTTTAATCATGGAAGATCAAAAGACAACAAAGCAACATATTATAGAAACTCTTAAAGAGAAGTCGGTATTAAAACAAATTGTTTACGACCAAACAAAAGAGACATTTAAGACTTTAAAAAAAGTTCTTCAAGACATAGTTTCAGAATATAACGAAGAAATTTCAAGCGAAGATGAAAGAGTTTTACTTGAATTTCGCGATCGCGGAGTTTTCGAAGCTGAAGTAAAAATTGCTGGTGACTTGATTATTTTCAACATGCACTCCAACATCTTTGAGTTTCCACGAAATCACGAAATATGGAAAGACAATTACTATGTTGAGGAACCGTTAATGACATACTCAGGGATTATTAATATTTACAATTTTCTAGCAGATTCGTTCAAATATAACCGTCTCGACGACCTAGGTTATTTAGTTGGAAGAATGTTTGTAAATAAAGATGCGACATTTTTCATTGAAGGAAGACGCGAATTAGGTTTTAATTTTCCTACTTTTGGCAAAAACCATGTTAATCCTGAAAACATGAGAGAATTGGTTGAATCAACCATTGCTTATGCATTAAAATTTGACTTACTTGTTCCACCATATAATGACATTAAAATTATTTCTGTGGAATATATGAAAGATAAAATAAACAAACATCAGGTACAAACTGGCAAACGTTTAGGATTTCAATACAACGCAATTGACGAAACTGGCCCAACAGACAAGTCGAAATAGCATTCCAAAACATAACTAATATCACGCTAGATTTATAGAAGTTCTTTTTTCTATAAATCTAGTGATATATATTACAATATCTATGTTATTAAACAACAAAAAAGCTGTTAGTTTAATGTTAATCATTAATAATAAGTCTGTAATTTTGTCTCGAAAAACCATAACATAATAATAATGGGTGAAAATTTAAAAAAAGTAATCGAGTTAGAAGATGTTGTTGTAAAGTTTGCTGGAGACTCAGGTGATGGTATGCAATTAACAGGAACACAATTTTCCGACGCATCTGCCTCCTTTGGAAATGATTTATTAACCTTCCCAGATTATCCTTCAGAAATACGTGCTCCACAAGGGACAGTTGCTGGGGTTTCGGGATTTCAGGTACATATCGGACAAAAAGAGATACAGACTCCTGGCGATTTAGCAGATGTTTTAATTGCTCTTAATCCTGCTGCTTTAAAAACCAATATGAAATGGGTAAAACCTGGAGCAACAATTATTATCGATATCGACAATTTTGACAATAAACATTATAAAAAAGCTGAATATGTTGAAGATCCACTTAGTGATGGTTCTTTAAATGGTTTTACTGTAATTAAAGCTCCAATCACATCATTGTCTAGATCTACTGTAAACTCACTTGAATTAGGCTTTGACCATAAAACAGCTGATAAAACAAGAAATCAATTTGTAATGGGTTTGTTGTTTTGGCTGTTTAATAGAGATGTAACTATTGGAGAAGATTTTATTGATAAGAAATTTGCAAAAAAACCAGACTTGGTAAAAATAAACCATGCTGTTTTGCGTGCAGGTTATAATTATGCCGAAACTGTTGAAGCAATTGCAACTCAATTTCATATCAACCCAGCAAAAGAAAAAAAAGGAAAATTCAGACAAATAACTGGAAATGTTGCCACAGCGTGGGGTCTAATAGCGGGAGCTGAAAAAGCTGGATTAAAACTATTTCTAGGCTCATATCCAATTACTCCAGCAACAGAAATATTACAAGAACTTAGTAATCGTAAACATTTAGGTGTTAAGACATTTCAGGCTGAAGATGAAATAGCTGGTATTTGTACTGCAATTGGAGCAAGTTTCGGCGGGCATCTAGGAGCTACATCAACATCAGGTCCAGGATTAGCACTAAAAACAGAAGCTGCTGGTCTTGCTGTAATAACAGAATTACCATTAGTTATTGTAAATGTTCAACGTGGTGGGCCATCGACTGGACTACCAACGAAAACAGAACAAAGCGACTTAATGCAAGCTATACATGGTCGTCATGGAGAGTCTCCATTACCAGTTATTGCAGCTAGTTCGCCAGGCAATTGTTTTCATTTTGCTTACGAAGCATGTAGAATTGCTGTTGAGCACATGACACCAGTAATTTTACTCACAGATGGTTATCTTGCAAATGGAACTGAGTTATGGAAAATTCCTGATATGGATAAAATACCAGAAATAAAAGCTCCTTTGGTAAAAGACAACGATTCTGAGTACCAACCTTATAAAAGGGATCCAGAAAAGCTGAATAGATTCTGGGCTGTTCCAGGACAAGAAGGGTTACAACATCGAATTGGCGGTTTAGAAAAGTCTGATGGTGACGGAAAAGTTTCGCACGATCCTTATAACCATCAAGTTATGAGTTTTAATAGAGCTGAAAAAATAAAACGAGTTGCAAACTACATTCCTAAACAAGAAATTTTCGGCAATCAAGATGGTGGCGAATTACTAGTAATTGGTTGGGGCGGAACATACGGCGCTTTAAACTCGGCGGTAAAGGAACTTCGCAGCGAAGGCTACGACATAAGTCTTGCACAGTTTAACTACATTTTTCCATTACCAACTAATACTGAAGAAGTATTTGCAAAATTTAAAAAACGATTGGTATGTGAACTAAATCTAGGACAATTTGTAGAGTATTTGCGTTCTCAACTACCTCAGTACCCATACGAACAATTTAACAAAGTACAAGGACTGCCGTTTTTTATTAGTGAGTTAAAAACCATGTTTAAACAAATATTGGAGGAGAAACAATCATGACACAAGCAAATATAAAACTTACCAGAGCAGATTTTCAGATTGACGGTCCTGTTAAATGGTGTGCAGGTTGTGGTGGTTATCCAATTTTGGCAGCAGTACAAAAAGCACTTCCCGAAACTGGAGTTACAAAGGAAAATGTAGTTTTCGTTTCAGGAATTGGATGCTCATCTAGATTTCCTTATTATATGGAGACTTATGGTTTTCATACTTTGCACGGAAGAGCAACGGCAATTGCATCTGGGTTAAAAGCTGCCAGACCAGATTTGCATGTTTGGATAGCTACCGGAGACGGTGACTCTATGGCGATTGGAGGAAATCATTTTATTCACATGATTCGTAGAAATATAGACTTAAATGTGATGATCTTCAACAATCGAATTTATGGACTTACAAAAGGTCAGTACTCTCCTACTACACCAATGGGATCTTTTACAAAAACTTCCCCTGATGGAACAATTGAAAAGCCATTTGAACCAGGCGAACTTGTAATGGGCGCACAAGGAACATTCTTTGCACGGGTAATTGATAAAGAGCCAAAAGGAATGGAAGAAATATTTATTGATGCCGCATTACACAAAGGGACTTCAATAATTGAGGTTTTACAAAACTGTGTAATTTTCAATGATGCTACTCATGAAAACATTATTGGCAAAGAAGTACGAGACGATAGAATTATTTTGTTAAAGCATGGCGAAAAAATGATATTTGGAAAAGACCATAACAAAGGTTTGATTTTTGATGGCGAAGAAATTAAAGCTGTAACCATTGGCGAAAATGGAATAAGTATCGATGATGTTCTTATTCACAATCAGTCGAGTAAAAATCCAAATATGCACTATATGCTTACCCGAATGACTTATCCGGATCTTCCAGTTGCCATTGGTGTAATTAGGGCAGTTGAACAACCAACATACGATGCAATGCTAACCGAGCAAGTTGATTATGCTGTTGAGAATACAAAAATTAAAAACACTAAAGATTTGCTGCACAGCGGTAAAATATTTGATATTAAATAAAAAGAAAGCGGGCAAAACCCGCTTTCTTTTTATAATATTAATTAACCTTTACTGAACTCCTTCAGTTGTCATATTTCTATCTATTTTATTTACTAAACCTTGTAATACATTACCAGGACCAACTTCCACAAAATATTTCGCACCATAGGCAATCATGTTTTGCACAGACAAAGTCCATCTAACTGGGCTTGTTAGCTGTTTAATCAGGTTTTCGCGTATTGATTCGGGATTTGTATTTGGGTTTCCATCAACATTTTGGAAAATTGGGCAAACTGGAGTTTTAAAATTTGTTTCGTTAATAGCGATGCTAAGTTCTTCACGAGCAGGCTCCATCAAAGGAGAATGAAAAGCGCCACCAACAGGTAATTTAATTGCACGTTTTGCTCCTGCTTCTTTCATTTTCTCCATTGCGATATCTATACCAGCATTTGAACCAGATATAACCACCTGACCAGGAGAATTGTAATTTGCAGCAACAACAACCTCATCAATTTCTTCACAAATTCTATCAATCACGTCAAAATCAAGATTAAGAATTGCCGCCATAGATGATGGATTTTTCTCACATGCTTTCTGCATAGCTAATGCGCGTTTATAAACCAATTTTAGTCCATCTTCAAAACTTAATGCTCCTGCTGCAACCAAAGCCGAGAACTCACCCAAAGAATGGCCAGCAACCATGTTTGGTTTTGGAGTTTCCTCTAAACACATGTAAGTAATTACTGAATATAAAAAAATAGAAGGCTGAGTAACCTTGGTTTGTTTTAAATCTTCATCTGTTCCGTTAAAAATTACATCAGTAATTCTATAACCAAGAATTTCGTTTGCTTTTTCAAATAGTTCTTTTGCTTTTGGATTAGAATCATATAATTCTTTACCCATTCCTACAAATTGGGAACCTTGCCCCGGAAATACATAAGCTTTCATAATTGTTTATTTAATTTATAGTTTGTTTCTGTCAATTAGTGATAAAAATTCTTTACGAGTTGCATCCTTAAGAAATGCACCAGTAAAATCAGAAGTTGTTGTAATTGAGTTTTGTTTTTGCACACCACGCATCTGCATACACATGTGATGAGCTTCGATTACAACTGCAACACCCAAAGGATTAAGAGTATTTTGTATGCAATCTTTTATCTGTGTTGTTAAGCGCTCCTGAACCTGAAGACGACGTGCAAACACATCAACAACTCTAGCAATTTTACTTAAACCTGTAATATAATGATTTGGTATATATGCAACATGTGCTTTCCCATAAAATGGCAACATATGATGTTCACACATACTGTAAAGCTCAATATCTTTAACAATAACCATTTGTCTGTAATCTTCACGAAACATTGCAGACTTTAAAATATCTTCAGGACTTATGTGATAACCTTGAGTTAAAAACTGCATTGCTTTAGCTACCCGTTGAGGCGTTAATAAAAGTCCTTCACGATTAACATCTTCGCCAAGAAGAGTTATTATTTCAGAATAATGCGATGCAATTTTCTCGGTTTTTGCAATATCGTATTTTTCATTTTTTGTATAACCACCAGTTCCAAGATTATTTACAGAATCTCCCATTTCAATATTTTTTACAAATTAAACAAAAAATACTCAAATTAAGTTTATTTTTGTTGAAACATCTTTTATGAAATTACTAATTGTAACGGCTACAAAGATTGAAGCGCAACGAATAATCTCCGATTTAAAACTTAGAGAAATTTCGGAGCAATTTTATTCTTCAAAGGAAATAAACACCGACTTGCTAATTTCTGGCATAGGAATTCCTGCGACAATTTTTTCAATGTTCGCTTATGCCGACTTAAGAATTTATGACCTAATTATTAATGCCGGAATTGCTGGCAGTTTCTCAGAATCTATTCCTATTGGCAACATTATCAATGTTTCGTCGGATAGCTTTGGAGATATTGGACTAAATACAAAAGATGGTTTTTTACCAATATTTGAATCAAAACTTAACTCTGCTTTTAAAAATCTAATTAATAATGGATTTATTTATAACACTTCAGATTTTCCGTCTTTCTTTAGAGATTTGCAAAAAGTGAAAGCTGTTACAGTTAATATTCCAGAAGTTAAATTGTATAAAAACACAGAAATAGAAACGATGGAAGGAGCAGCTTTTATGTTGGTTTGTAAACATTTTAAAAAGAATTTCATTCAGTTAAGAGGAATATCAAATATAATTGGAATTACAAAACGAGATGATTGGGATATTAATAAACCAATCGATAATTATACTGAATTGATTGTGAAATTTATAAAAAAAGTTTAACGGTGACTTCGGCTTTCGCTGCGGCGAATCAGTCACCTTTGAACGTAGTGAACGCTAGACATAGTAACGAGCAAACCGATTCGCAGCGATGGAGAAAATATCATACCAAAACATAAATAAATAAAAAAATGAACCTTACTTTAGCAATATCATCTTGTCCGAACGACACATTTATGTTTGATGCAATAATCAACAAGAAAATTGACACTGGTGACTACCAATTTGATTTGCATATTGCTGATGTTGAGCAACTTAACAAGATGGCTTTTAATGTAGAAAGTGATATTTCAAAAATCAGTTTTCACTCATTTTTTCAAGTACTTGAAAATTACCAGTTACTAAATTCAGGAGCTGCATTAGGAAAAAACTGTGGTCCATTATTAATAAGTAAGCGTAAAATTTATCATGATGAAATTTCTGATTGTAAGATTGCAATTCCGGGCGAAAACACAACGGCAAATCTCTTGATGCAGATATTTTATCCCAATGCAACAAAGAAAAAGCCATATCTTTTTTCAGATATCGAAGAAGTAGTATTATCAGGTGAATGTGATGCCGGCTTGGTAATTCACGAAACTCGATTTACTTATCAAAAACGAGGACTCAAACTTATTGCAGACCTTGGAACGCTATGGGAGGCAAAATACGCTTTACCAATTCCTCTTGGTGGCATTGTTATAAAACGTAAATTACCAGAAAATATTAAATCCGACATTAACGAAATCCTTAAATCGAGCATTGAATATGCATTTGCGAATCCAAATTCTGCAATGAATTTCATGAAACATCATGCCATTGAATTAAGTGAAGACATTATCAATAAACATGTGGCACTTTATGTGAATAATTTTTCGGTCGATTTAGGTGCTGAAGGGAAAAAAGCAGTTGAGAAATTGGGTGAAGAGTATGGGAAGGAAAATAATAAATTTATAAACAACAATCCTATTTTCGTAATTTAAAGAAATTATTACACTTGTAAAAAATCTTAAGTTTTATAATAATTTATAAATTGTTTACAGTATTTTTGTCATTCTCTAACCATGAATGATGAAAATTAAAGATATATTTACCAGAAAAAAGATTTGGATTCCGATACTTCTTGGAATACTGGCAATAGCAACGATTTTAGCTCTATTTTTACGAAATAGGGATCACGAAAGTCCTAAAAATGGCAACGCTGCATTTTACAAGTATTCATCGACAGAGACAGACTCTATACTTAATCTTTTGAAAGCGGAAGAAAAAGCATTAAATCTTATTTATATTTCCAATATTGAGGATAGTTTAATTAGCCTTAATAATTCTGAGTCAGGCTTACCTGGATATTTTTACTTAGAATTGAACAATCGCGAAATATTATCAAAATACAGAGATTCTAAAGAAAATAATCGATTTATTCGAGGTATAAACGAGCAGTTACTGACTCAGTTTTCAAACGATAGCATAATGTATGTTTCTCCTCAACTTTTAGGAACTATAAACGACAGTATAATCTTGTCGCGCTACTATAAATACCAAACAAATCTGCTAATTGAAAACAACATAAATGCATTAATTTGCACTTTTGATATTCCCGAGACTCTTGACACCACTTCCTTCAATCTTATCGTTAACAAATTCGCAATAAAGCTGGGAGTATTGCATAGCAATAAGATTTTAAGTTTCATAAATCTCGAAAGCCTACCTGCAAACTTTAAAGATTCCGATAAGTCAAATCTTAAGAAGCTTATATCAGAATTGAGCATTAACGGATTATGTGGTATAATAATATCAGATGCCGCACTTTTCGATATAATTAAAGAAACAGAATTCGATGGAATAATAGTTTACAATCTTGGGAAAGAAGTTTCTCCAAGCAAAGAGATTATAGAAAAAACAGATGCTTTTTTGACAAGTAAAGCTGACAATACAAAAACGGCGGATTTAGCAAAATTGATAAAAAAAGGGAATAGCAAAGAGAATTTATTTTTAAAAAGTTCGAAAGTCTTAAGGGCGGGACTGTGGGCAAATCAAAAATCGCAAATATCAGACAGTGTAACTGAAATACTTAATGTGCAACTTCTCGAAAGTAATATTACCGAAGCATCCGTTACCGTTTTGAAAAATGAAAATAAGCTTATCCCGTTAACGAATACTAATCAAAAAATTCATTTGATTTTCGCAACCAAACAAAATTCGAATGAGTTTTTATATGCACTTTCGAAATACAGCATCAACTACACCATTTCTTATTTTGACTTAAAATCGAATATAAAGCCCTCAATTTCGCCAGGATCAAACACTTTAATTGTAGTTTATGAAAGAGAATCTGCAGATTCTGTTCCAACGGCTTTATTAAGCTGCATGTCGGGCTTTGATAAGAACAAAATTTTCATAAACTTTGGCAAAATCCCTACTGGAATAATGGATGTTCCCGCTAGCTCAATTGTTCAGGTTTATAATGCCAATAAAACAGGCTTTTCGTTTTCTGCTCAATTAATTTTTGGAGGTATTGCAGCTAGTGGTACACTTTCCACTAAAATCAATGATACGATATCGTATGGTTATGGAATAAAAACACAGAAAACAAGATTAAAATATTCTTTACCAGAAGATGCTGGATTGAATTCCGAAAAGCTAAAAGACATTGACAGTATAGTAAACTATGCAATTGCAACCGGTGTAATGCCAGGTTGTCAAGTTTTTGTTGCAAAAAATGGTATTGTAGTTTATGATAAATCGTTCGGATACCTAGATTACTCGAAAACCAATGCTGTTGATAATAGCGACATGTATGACGTAGCTTCGCTGACGAAAATTTGTGCAACAACTTTGGCAATGATGAAAATGGTGGAGACTGGCAAAATAAAACTTGATGATAAACTTGAAAAATATTTTAAAAACACAAAAATTGATTATGGTAAAATAAAGCCCGACACAGTAACAATTATTGATACTGTAAATATTAAAGGCAAAACATTATTGGAAATTAAGGCACTTGTCATAAACAAAGACACTACATATTTAAATGACACGATGCTTCGACGAAAAGAAATTTTCATAACCAAAACCACTCCTTCAGCAAATATTTTTCAAGTTCCAGTTAGAGCATTGCTGGTACACCAAAGTGGGATAAGCCCATCACTGCCAATTTTACCATATATATTTTATGAAGAATCTTATTCAAAGTGGAAATATCAAGAAGACATAAAAGCAGGCATTGTAAACCCAGAAAAGAAAAAATACCCTAAGCAGGAAGCCTGGAACTATTATTATAGCAACAAATGGGTTAAGGACTCAGCAGAAGTCAAAATCGCCGATAATATGTATTTACAAAATCGTTGGAGAGATACTTTGTATGAAGATGTAAAACGATTAGGCACTTTTAATCGCAGTACCTATCAATACACCGACATGAATATGATTCTTGCACAAACAATTATTGATACTGTTAACAAAAAGAGTCTTGACAGGTTTGTTAAAGAAACGTATTACGAAAGTTTGGGTATGAGAAATTCTACATTTACACCATTAAATTTCAATATTCCAAAAAGCAGGATAGCACCAACAGAAAATGAGAACAATTGGCGCAGACAAGTTATTCACGGAACAGTTCACGATCCGTCGGCAGCAATGCTTGGAGGAATATCAGGAAATGCTGGTCTATTCTCAACAGCATCTGATTTAGGAATTTTAGGACAAATGTGGCTCAATGGTGGTAGTTATGGTGGGCAGTTTTATCTAAATCCCGGAACAATAAAAATGTTTGCGGCCACCCAACCCGAAAACCATCGTGGCTTAGGATTTGACAAAGCGGCAGCAAGAAATCTAAATGCTCCCTCCGCTCCTGCCTCGACTTATGGGCATACTGGATTTACTGGCTGCGTTATGTGGATTGACCCAGAAAATGACATTGTTTATGTATTTCTATCAAATCGTCTGCATCCAAATGTAAATAATTGGCAAATACTTGGTCAAAAGGTACTGCAAAATGTTCATCAGGTGATTTATGATGCAATGGAGGAATGAATGGGTAGTAGGTAGTC